>NZ_WXWS01000631.1:0-6762 GCF_009904715.1 Vibrio sp. V42_P2S4T144
GCTCTACACGCACCCACTTCAAATGGTACTGATTAACATCTGATTTTCTGATTTGCTCTGGCCCACTCCCTAGTTTCACTTTTAAGTTCCCTACATAAGAAAGAAAATAGGTTTCTAAGCGACCTTGATTTTCGAGTTCCAAAACTTTCTTAACCGAACCAAGTTCTATTGAGGTTTCTTCCCGCGCTTCTCTTTTAGCAGCTTCAACAGGTTCCTCACCTGCTTCAACATTGCCTCCAGGGAAAACCCAATACTGTCTGTCGTTTCGAACGCGATGGATAAGCAAAAGTTCTTGGTGATGATTAACTAGTATGAGGCTGGCTCTTTGTGATAACTGCATGATTCATTCCTTTGAATTCTGGCGACATTCTAGTCAACGAGTCCCTCGAACAAAGCATTAACATCACGTTGTGATAACTAAACCCTTTAGAAATGAACGAGATGAGATGTAACTCACTTTTGCGATGCAAATAGGAGCCATTAAATGAGTAGCCGTAACAAAAAAGCAGAACCGAGGTTCTGCTTTTAGTCGGTGGAAACATCTCATTTACTTGGTCTGATGAAGCTCATACTTGTGCAGCATTGCTTGCTGGTGCCCAGCAATTTCCGCCACTTGCTCAGAACTCTCAACCATAGACTCAAGCTGCAGCTTTGTGCGTTCGCCAAGATCAGAAATATGTGTGATGGATTGAGATACATCTGCCGTCGCTCGTTCTTGTTCTTCTGTAGCAACTGAGATTTGCTCAACACGTTCTTGAATGTGCTTAACCGCGAGGTTGATATCAGAGAATGTCGATTTCACTTCATTGCTGGACTGTAGCGCGTGGGTCATTTCTTCTCTTGAATCATTAACTGCTTGGCGCGAGCGCTCTGCGGCAGTAATAAGCTCGCTCATCATTTCTCGGATGTTCGTAGTTTGTTGAGAGGTATCACTTGCAAGTTTGCGAACTTCATCAGCGACAACCGCAAATCCACGCCCTTGCTCACCAGCACGGGCAGCCTCTATTGCCGCATTGAGAGCAAGTAAGTTGGTGTTGTCCGCGATCCCACTGATCATATCCACCATTTCACGAATCTGTTTAACACGCTGGTCTAGCTCTAACATTGACTGTTCATTTACATCCAAAGAGCTTTCTAATGACTCCAAACGTTCGCGGTTTTGTTCCACGACTTGAACCCCTTTTTCAGTGTGTTGGGTTGCAAGGAGCGAGTCCTGTGAAGATGCATTTGTCACCATTGCTATTTCACGAATAGAGGCTTCAAGCTGCGTTATGGTCGTGATCATACTCGACAACGCTTCATTTTGTGTTGCCAACCCATCACTTGTTTGTTCGGCTGCACTGTGACTTACTTCTGCCGTCTGATAAAGCGTTTCACAATTGCGCGTCACCGTTTGAATGGAGTCATGTGTGGAATCGATTACTTGATTCAACTTTCGTGCTACTTCTTTCAGCTCATAAGGGCCGACTTCTTCTGCCTTGTCACGAAAATCATGTTCGGTAAGTGCTGAAAGACGCGTTAGTACATTCCTTAACCCTCGGTTTGTCCATGACTTGAGACTAAACCAAGTAACCAGAATAATAAAAGAAATCACACACGCCGCAAACACGAGCACAACGCTGACCGATTCAATGGTCTCGTTGACCACCCGCTCTTTTTCATCGATCAACTGACCAGCGGTTTGGGAGATTTGATCAAGTAACCGCATGGTTTCATCCGCAAGCATCGAAGCCTGTTTAAACTCTGAACGTTGCAATTCCCCTTGTTCTAGTTTGGCGAGGATCAAACGCAGCACGCCCTTTTCACTAAAGCCTTGTTTCACCATCTCATATGGTGCGGTTAAGCTTGCATATTCACTTACTTCAGGATGGAAAGATTGGAAGTCTTCATAGGCGAGTTTAATACCTGCTATGCGATTTCGCATTTCTCGGTATTCTTTTTCGGCTTTGTTTAATTCTGAGTGCATCATCATGACTAAGAACGTACTTTCCATTGAGCTTGCAGAAGCAATGAAACGGTTAGCGGCATCGCTCGACTCAGGATTATCAGCACTAAGAAACGAACTGATTCGATTCATTTCCGGACCGATAGAGCTAAGCCCATAGCGAAACCCACCAACAGCGGCATCAATATCCATTTGAATTTGTATCACCGAAGATTGCTTCAACAAAATGGACTGCGTGATGTTATGTAAACGCGCTAGTTTGGTGTCTAACTCCTCCGAGAGTTGCTGAGCTACACCAGACGCTTCCACAACCAAAGTTGTGCTTTGAGTTGCAAGAGAGTCGATTCGCTCTTTTATGAGAGGCAACTCTTTCGGCTCAGTAATCTGCATACCATGGTTGAGTAGCTTAACCATCTCCAATACATTCCTGGTTAACTTTGCGTTTGCCATCGCGATGGGTAATGCTTTTTGCGACAAGTCTTCAAATTGTTCCCCTACCTGTTCCATTCCTTTGAAACTTGAGACAGAAAGGGCTATAACAAGAGCAATGATAGTTAAAAATGTTGCACTGACAGCCTGAATCAGTGAAAGTGATGTGCGTGAGCGTTTTCGCTTTGCCATAATCAATTTTTATTCTTTCTTAAGGTTGAATCGGTTCTGCAGTGATTCCGTCACATTTGTGAGACAAAACCGTGATTTGCAGCCCATACTATGGATTGGTTATGACACTAATATTTCAGTTGTGAGTCATAGAGATGACAGGTGGTGATTTGCGTCGAGTATATTTTCCTTTGATAATCAGTGTGCTACTAAGCGCCTGCTCTTCTGGGCCTGAGCCTAGTGAGCAAGCACAGGTGACAACACCTACAAATCAGCTATTGTCGGACAACCCTGACTTGTTCGACTTTTACACAGAGTGGCACGGCACGCCTTATCGCTTAGGCGGGACACAGAAATCTGGAATTGATTGCTCAGCATTTGTACAAAAAGCGTTTGTTGAGGCTTATCAACTCTCGTTACCAAGGACAACGAGGCAGCAATCAAAGCAAGGTGTGGAGTTAAGTTGGACGGATGCCAAGCAAGGGGATCTAGTGTTTTTTAAAACAAGACGTACAACTTATCATGTCGGAATTTACTTGGGTAACAAGCAGTTCATGCATGCATCGACGTCTAGAGGTGTGATTATTTCAAGAATCGACAACCCATACTGGGCATCTAAGTTTTGGCAAATAAGAAGAGTTACAATGTAACTCTTCTCACTCTTTAACCGGACATTGCTGTAAGTTAAAACAATATCAGTCGTAAGTCGCAACAGCATTATCGAACAGATTTTTGACCAGGGCGATGTATTCATCAAGGAACGTGATCTGTTCATTGGTCGCTTTTTTATGCCATACCCCAGCCAATATCTCACCAAGATCTTCAACAACTGCATCAGCCTCTTTCAATAATTTGAAGCGTACGCTCGAGTGAAGTTCTGGATTTTGCTCAAAAATCGCCATGATGTTTGAAGCCACCATATCGGTGACAACATCTTCGATGCTTTCGGATCCAGTGTCGCCAATTTCGGTCGTAAAAATATCTAGATTTAGAGACAAGTGCTCGATAAGAGCGAGATATCCATCGGTTTCTAAAACCACTGTTTTTCTCCGTTTATTGCAAGCCTTCGAAGCTGAAAGCAGAATAGTTTCAATAGTAAGACATGCCGAGAAAATTTCATTAACTTATTTCATATTAACAAACATTCACGAACCAACTGGATGATTTTCAAACAATTGAGCTTTGCTTCACTGAATTCGGATACAGGGTTTCTTCAAACCTTTTTATATTTCAGTCATTTTCGTGCAAACAGGTTTGGTTACGACCATTTTCTTTTGCACGATACAGCGCAGCATCGGCACTCTTTAACCATTGAGTGTGAGTTTCAAAATAAGGCTTATACTCGCAAACACCAATACTTATCGTGTAATTAATCAAAAAATCTTCCACTTTCACGATCTCTTGCTCAATTCTTTTGCGCAAACGCTCTGCGAAATAGCAAGCTTGCTCCTGGTTTGTGTGAGGAAGTAGTACCGTAAACTCTTCACCACCAAAACGACCGCAGATGTCACTGCTCCTTGCTGTTTTTCTCAACAAGGCAGAGGTTCGACGAATGACTTCGTCCCCTGTCGGGTGACCATAAGTATCATTCACCTTCTTAAAGTGGTCGATATCGAATATTACTAATGAGCATGGTCCGTCGATAACTTTTAAGTGAGCAAACTCATCTTTCAATGATTGCTCCCAATAAGCGCGATTAAATAAACCTGTTAAACCATCTTTGCGACTGATTTCCGACAAATGTTGATTTGTTTCTTTCAAATGAATGCGATTTCTCGCAGTTTCAGAAACATCATTGACTTGAATCGCTATGTGGCTGACCTCTCCTGAAAGCCCAATTAACGGCGTGATCAATTCTTGATACATAAAATCACTGCTGTTTGAAACCGGAGAAAAATTGTTGAACTTAAAAAGGTACGGTCGGTTTTCCCAGCTAGAAAAAGAACGAGTTTCCAGATCGGCGGCAGCTTTTATCTTGGTTTCTAGCCAAGTTCTTGGCAGCTCTTCAAAATGCTCAAATAAACATTCACCAAGAATTTCTTGTGATAGAACGCCACTGTATGACTGCATAAAACTGTTCCACACACACACTTTATACTCTTGATCCAAAACAATAAGCCCTGAATCCATCGTATCGAGAATTTGTGTGACCCAATGAAAGTCTGCTATGTCCAGCGTGATATCGGACATTAGATTAGCTCCATGATTTCATAGATTATTTCTACGGATGGCTTATCAATTAAAAACAGTACCTCGCACTCGAAATCGAGCGCTTCTGCCATGTAGGTGTATTCGATAGTAAAGAGCTCGCCCAACTCGCCTTGCTCTTCACAATAAGGTGTTAAGGTATCCACAATGCCTGGCTGACGAAGTGAGAATTGCTTGTCGAGTTGATCGCCTAACGACGTGAGAAATGACGAAACCAGTAGGTTAGAGATATTCAAGATGATTTCATTATGAGGCGTAAACTCAAGGAGGTAACCTAATTTTTCCCCAATCTGATTGATATCCCTACCACGTAAGCACACCAGTGCCTCTCCGTGAATACCACCACCGACAAACCTCTGCGCTACCGCAACGGAACTGTCACGCCCAACCACATCAACCAGTGTCATATGAAGCTCGCCGTAGGACAAAGGTCCAACATGAGGAACAGGAAGTTGTATGAACTCATGTAAATGGTCGGCCATAATCGCAGCCCCTTTACCAAGGGCAATGTTCGCAATTTCACGGAATTTGGCTAGTAAGGAAAGCTCTTCGCAACCCTGGTTTTTAGAATCAACCGAATGACGAGGTTTGAACGCATAATGCAGCCCTAATTGTTCGTATAGTGGGAGCACCTGCTCTTCTGTCAGAGGCTTAGCGATAAAAGCTTGAGCACCAAGATCGAGACAGCGCTGTTTTGCCTCTTGTTGAACATCTCCAGAAATAATGACGATTTTGGTCGGGTACTGACTAACAGGTAATGATTCGAGGACCTCAAAACCATCCATTATGGGCATCGTTAAATCGAGAAACAAAATATCGATATTTTGCTCAGCAAGAATATTAAGCGCCTCATAACCATCTTGCGCTTCAATAAGATGCAATGATGTATCTTGTACGATAGAACGCGCAATAAGCTTTCTTGCAACAGCTGAGTCATCACATATCAGTATTTTCATGCCACCAATGGAACTAACGTCAAAAAAATCATAATACCTGTTGTAAACGTTCATCTCCATATGCTAAGCCAACAAATCAGAGGCTTATAAGCGATTTGATTCACATTTATACAAATTGACTACACTAAGAGGAAGGTTTCTTTACTAAGTATGCTCAACATAGCGCCAACTCCCTGCTATTTATCCTAAACTATTGGTGGTCAAATAGATTCGCGAGGTTTTGTATGTGGCAAGCAATATCGCAACAGCTTTCTGATACTTTATTGTTCGATTACCAGATCACGGAAAAAGTAAGGCTGTCTGGTGGGGATATCAGTGAAAGCTACATGATCAATGATGGCGAGCAACGTTATTTTGTGAAAATTAACGATCGCGAGTTTTTGTCTAAATTTGAGGTAGAAGCTGAAAGCCTGCATCTTTTGCGTGAAACATCCACCCTATTTGTACCTGAGGTGGTATTGGTTGGTAAAACCAAAAATGCCTCATTCCTAATTCTTAACTACCTTCCAACGAAACCATTAGAAGATGGTCCCAACAGCTTTAAATTTGGGCAACAATTAGCTCACCTACACCAGTGGGGCGAGCAAAAAGAGTTTGGTTTTGATACCGACAACTATCTCGGTTCGACTCTACAGCCCAACAAATGGCACAAGAAATGGTGTGTATTCTTTGCTGAGCAACGTATAGGATGGCAATTACAGCTCCTTAAAGAAAAAGGCGTCACCTTGGTTGATATCGATGACTTTATCGATGTCGTAAAACAGCGGCTAGCAAACCATGCTCTGGAACCTTCTTTGTTGCATGGCGATTTATGGAATGGAAATACGGCACTCACTGCATTCGGTCCTATCTGTTACGATCCTGCGTGCTATTGGGGGGACAGGGAGTGTGATATTGCGATGACAGAGCTTTTTGGTGGATTTCAACCAGAATTTTATCAAGGCTACGAATCGGTTATGCCACTTTCTTCAAGCTATGAAGAGCGTAAAGATATCTATAACCTTTACCATGTTCTCAACCATTGTAATTTGTTTGGCGGCCATTACTTGGAAC
>NZ_WXWS01000013.1:0-3627 GCF_009904715.1 Vibrio sp. V42_P2S4T144
CTTTTGGCGTTAACGATGGCTATCGTATCTGCCGTATCTTTCGCATCAGAAAAGACCGCAGAACAAAAGCTAGAGGAAGTTACTCAGATACTAAAAGAAAACCCTCAAATTCTTGATTCATTGCACCAAAACCTTCAAGAGTACATTGCGTATCAACAGTCATTTGGCGACACCTTGAAGGAGGTTCGTCAATATCTAAGTGATGGCAAACATTCCTCTTTTGGTGCTGAAAACCCTGAGTTAACCATTATTAACGTAACAGACTACAGCTGCCCTTTTTGTAAACGTTTAGAAGGAGAGCTGGTCAAAGTTGGTAAGGAATATCCGCAGGTAAAAGTGCTTAACCTCAATGTCTCTTTTAAAGAACAATACGAGAAAAACGGCTACAACTCGGCAAGTTACGCATTAAATGTTTGGCAAAACCAGCGAGATAAGTACGAACAAGTGCATGAGTTATTGGTGAAAAAACCGGGCGCACATGACGCACGTTCCTTAAATCAAATCGCGAAAAAAACGGGGACAGAAGCGCAGCTTGTCGACGACAAAGAGACCAAGGCGTTGCTTGATAAAAACTATCAGTATTTCACGCAACTTGGTTTACGCGGCACGCCTGCGTTGATCATTAATGATCAAGTCATTCCTGGCTATGTGCCGTTTGACGAGCTAGAAAAAGTCATCGACCAAGAACTGGCGAACTAAAACAACAAAGCCCTTCCCTGATAACTCAAGGAAGGGCTTTTTCTATCTAGGCTTAAAACGAAGTTCTAACTACTTTTCGCGACCCACAAACGCCACAATGACTTTGTCATTGCCAAGCGAGCGAGAGAACACGTACGCGCCTTCTTGTTCAATCACGTGATGCTGACCCGCACCAATCGCTGGGTGCGCTTTACGGAACTGACCAAGAGTTTGCCAGTGTTTGAGCAGCGCTTGCTTCTCATCAGATAGCTTCCATACCATGTCAGAACGAGTGCCTTGGTGGAAATCGTCCGCGTAAGGACCAATGTTACGACCAACTTCATCACCATAGTAAACCTGAACAGCACCAGGGCTCAGAAGCAGTGCATTCGCGGCGTTACGCTGCATGCCGTAATCTTTGAAGCGAGAGAAGAACAGCTCGGTATCGTGAGAAGACATGTAGCTCACTGGGTTGAAGTCTTTTTCATTGGCGATAGTATCTGCGTAACTTTGGTAGGTGTCTGCCATTTGGCTGAAACACGCCGCGCCTTTGTCTAACTTCTTCTGCATGTCGAAGTTAATCAACGCATCAAAGCCATCGTCAAAGTAAGGACTGCGATATGCGGTATGTCCCCATACTTCACCCATCATCCAGAATGGCTGACCTGACTTACCGTTCTCTTTACGCCATTGCTCAAGGCTGCTTGATGCCTCTTCTTTCAAGCGTTTCCACACATCGCCTTCAACGTGCTTCACCGTGTCGACACGGTAACCATCAATACCAAAGCGTTTCACCCAATCAGTTTGCCACTCAATTAGGTAGTCCGAGACGGTGTAATTATCACGCGCCTCAACGCGAGTGCCAGGGTTATCCAATAGCCATTGAGCTGGCTTCACGGCTTTGTCTGATTCAGTGATAAAGTCAGGCAAACCCGCCAATGACATGGTGATATCACTGCTGCCCGGAGCTGGGTATCCCGGTAGACCTGTTCTTATCCAGTCACCGCCCCACCATTTCGCCCAGTTTGGACTCTGGTAATCAATATTCTGGTGGTAGCTATGCCAATTTTCACCCGCTTTTGGTTGCCAATCCCCCCACTTCTTAGGTAGTTCAGCGTTTGGTTTTAACACCTCAATACCATCAAATTGCAAATCGGCTAACGTTGAGTAACCGGTGTGGTTGATTACTGCGTCCATCAATACTTTAAGGCCACGTTTGTGTGCCTCTTCCACCAGCTTTTTCAGGTCATCTTCGTTACCGAAGTTCTCATCAATCTTGGTGAAATCACGCGTCCAGTAACCGTGGTAAGCGTAAAATGGGAATGAGCCGCTATCGCCGCCGCCCACAAAACCGTGCACTTGCTCAACGATTGGCGACAGCCAAATTGCATCTGTACCTAGGCTCTTGATGTAATCTAGCTTTTCGATCACGCCTTTTAGGTCACCACCGTGGAAGGTACCAATCTCTTCTTTGCCGTCTTTCTTGCGCCCATAGCTGTTATCATTGCTGGTATCGGCATTGTTAAAACGGTCGACCATCACGAAGTAAATGTTGGCATTACGGTAATCAAACGGTACTGCTTCTTTGGTTTTCTTCACTGGCTCTAGTAGCACCAAACCGCCGGAATCTTTGCTTGGTGTCAGCGATACTTGCTGATCTTTTACTTCGACCATTTGACCAGAATAGGCATCACGCAACTTGGTGCCATCGGGGAAACTGTCACCCAGCGCGATGGTGACTTCGCCGCCTTGGTAAACCTCACATTGCACTTGTGGGATTGGGCGTTTGAATTCTGTCTTGGCAGCTTTCTTAGGTTCACGCTTGAAGCGTAGAGTTTTGGCTTCCGCATCAAAAGCAAAAGAGTAATCGCCAGTAAAACGGATTTTTAACGGCAGTTCTGTTGGTTTTCCGCAGTTCAGCGCGATAGGTTTGTTGAATTTGACCTTCTGACCATCAGGCGCGACACAGTCGCCTTCAACACCCGTGATTTTGAGCGTGTATCCGTCTTTGGTTAAGGGCACAACCAAAGGTTGCTCTGCACTTAAAGGAAAGTCACGGCTGTTGGTCGTGGTAGAAATGGTGATGTTTGGCTCGGCGATGGCACTTGCCGATGCAAGCAATAAGGTCGTCGTAATCAGATTCAGTTTCATCGTTCAGTCCATTGGTTGCGCATAGGCGCAGTATTCGTGTTGTAGTTTTATTCACACTAATAGTAAATGGATGAAAAACTGAGCACATCATTCTGAAAAGCTACGCCCTAAAGCTTGTGACGCTTCACATTTTGCTTTTATGGGGGCGTAGTTCTACTTATGAGCAGGGTAAAAAGGAGTTTAAAGCTGAACGCTACCAAGGTTACGCATTTGTCTCATCGCCCAATTGACGCGGCTGATGGTGTAAGAAGTCTGAGGGTAAACTTTGATGCGATACGGATTTGGCAGCACCACCGCAAGCCTTGCTGCTTGGCGTGTTGAAAGTTGTTTAGCAGGAATACCAAAGTAGTTTTGCGCAGCGGCTTCCGCGCCATAAATACCTGGACCAAACTCCACCACATTCAAATACACTTCAAGAATGCGTTTTTTACTCCACATTGCTTCCATCAGCAGAGCAAAATAAAGCTCATACGCTTTGCGCACATAAGAGTGTGAAGGAAACAGAAACACGTTCTTTGCAGTTTGCTGAGTAATCGTGCTCGCACCGCGAGAGGGACCGTTCTCGCCAGACTCTGAGATCACTTTAAACAAGGAATCAAAATCCACTCCGTAATGGGTCGGGAACTTTTGATCTTCTGTCGCAATCACGGCCAGTTGAATGTGTTTAGAAATATCACTCAAAGGCACCCATTCATTTTGACTCTCTTCAGGAAATCCTTCAGGAGGAGAAATTATGCGGCTGATCTTCCATCCCCAAATTGGTGGATCGATGTATTTCACTATGCCAACGAGCATCAC
>NZ_WXWS01000658.1:0-3605 GCF_009904715.1 Vibrio sp. V42_P2S4T144
CATTTTTTTTCAAAAAATTTCTACTTAATGCTTTCTAGCTTCTTACACATCCGAAAGTAATAGAAAAATCGAGATGGATTACCAACTTGGCGAAGTTACTAACTTCTGTGTTTCTCATTTTATCTCCCCTAGAACCGAAGATGTATTTCATACTCTCTTCGCTCACTCCGAGCCGCCAACGCTATTGTTAGCGTTTCAATTGCGCTGGTCTGAGAAACTTGATCGTTTTCTTCTGACAAGCTTCACTGGAGTATTCGATTGAATTTCAAAAGATTAGATCACACCTTTTACTGTCTGGTCAGACCAATTGGTTAAAGTGTGATGTTAATCATTTGTTAATCTTAAGTTTCGGGAGTATATTTTCAAACAGTTGTTTAATACGAGTGATTAAAATGGCCCCGAGAACATCAACAAAAGAAAAAATACTCGATGTCGCAGAAGGACTCTTTGCTGAACATGGCTTTAATGATACTTCGCTAAGAACGATAACAGGTAAAGCTAACGTTAACTTAGCATCGGTAAACTATCACTTTGGCGATAAAAAAACGCTGGTTAGAGCGGTTTTAGATAGGTATTTAGAAGCACTAATGCCGAGCATTAAGACTTCATTAATTGAGCTAAACACGCGCGATAGCTACAACATGGACGATGTCTTTGAGTCATTGCGATTACCTTTACGTACATTAAATGATGTACGCCCAAATGGTACTGCGCTATTTATGTTGTTAATTGGCCGCGGTTATACAGACGTTCAAGGTCATCTACGCTGGTTCATTACCACCAGATACGAAGAGGTACTGAACCTTTTCACTTTCTCGATAATGAAGGCGAACCCGGAACTATGTGAAGAACAGTTGTTTTGGCGACTGCACTTCACGTTAGGAACCTGTGTATTTACGATGGCTTCAAGCCAAGCTCTTTCGGAGCTGGCAGAAAGTAAGTTTGAAAAGGAAGTCGATGTGAAATCTGTCGTCGATTTACTGATTCCATATTTGTCAGCAGGAATGTCAGCAAAGCAGTTGGCATAAGACAAATAAGAAAGTTAAACCAATAATAAGATTATACCCCGAGCGGTTACGTGAACAAAAGGATCTGAACTATGAGCTCTCTACGAAGAAAATGGATTAGTGACCCGGCTTTTAAAGTGTTCAAAAAAGTATTGCCACCTCTGTCTAGCACCGAGAAAGAGGCGATGGAAGCGGGTAGTGTATGGTGGGATGCCGAACTATTCTCAGGCAAGCCAAACTTCACAACATTGCATCATTATCCAACGCCTACACTGACGGCAGAAGAGCAGTCATTTATGGATAATGAGCTTGAAACCCTGCTAGAAATGCTTGATGACCAGAAGATTGTCAAAGAAGACAGGGATTTACCGCCTGAAGTATGGGAGTACCTACGTAAAGAGCGATTTTTCTCTTTGATCATCTCGAAAGCATATGGTGGTCGTGAATTTTCCGCTTTGGCGAACTCAACCATTGTTTCTCGTATTGCGACTCGAAGTATCAGTACCGCGGTATCGGTAATGGTACCAAACTCTCTTGGTCCTGGTGAGCTGCTATCGCACTATGGTACGCAAGAGCAAAAAGATTACTGGTTGCCTCGTTTAGCTGATGGTACAGACATCCCTTGTTTCGCCCTAACTGGCCCTGAAGCGGGTTCTGATGCAGGTGGCATACCTGATCAAGGCGTGGTTTGTTACGGCACCCATGAAGGCAAAGAAGTGCTTGGCGTGCGAGTTAGTTGGAATAAACGCTACATCACGCTTGCGCCAGTTGCGACAGTGCTCGGGTTAGCATTTAAACTGCAGGATCCTGAAGGGCTACTTGGTGACAAGAAAGAGGTTGGCATTACATGTGCGTTGATTCCCGCTGACCATGAAGGTGTCGAGATAGGCGAGCGCCATGATCCTCTGGGGTCTGCGTTCATGAATGGTCCTACTCGTGGTGAAGATGTCTTCATCCCTATGGACTGGTTGATCGGTGGCGCTGATTACGCAGGTAAAGGTTGGCGTATGCTGGTTGAGTGTCTTTCTGCGGGGCGTGGTATCTCTCTCCCAGCGCTTGGCACAGCGATTGGTCACCTTACTACACGTACAACAGGTGCTTATGCTTACGTGCGTAAACAGTTTGGAATGTCGATCGGTAAGTTTGAAGGCGTCGCAGAAGCGATGGGGCGCATTGGTGGTCTTACTTACCTACTAGAAGCGACGCGTACGCTAACGACGACTTCTCTCGATATGAAAGAAAAACCTGGGATTGTAACCGCGATTGCCAAGTACCACATGACGGAAATCGCGCGTACCATTCTAAATGATTCGTTTGATATCCACGCGGGTCGTGCGATTCAAGATGGTCCAATGAACTATCTTGCTAAACATTACCTTGGTATCCCGGTTGCTATCACCGTTGAAGGCGCGAATATTCTGACTCGTAACCTGATGATTTTTGGTCAAGGTGCGACTCGATGCCACCCATATGTTCTAAAAGAAATGGAAGCCGCGGCGAATCCAGATTCTGAACAAGGTGCGAAAGAATTTGACAACTTACTCTTTAAACACATCAAGCACGCGCTCGGTAATACATTCGGTGCATTTGGTGCAGCACTAACTGGTTCTCGATTTGTT
Organism: Vibrio sp. V42_P2S4T144; assembly: GCF_009904715.1. NCBI lineage: Bacteria > Pseudomonadati > Pseudomonadota > Gammaproteobacteria > Vibrionales > Vibrionaceae > Vibrio > Vibrio sp. V42_P2S4T144. The sequence continues at coordinate 2,627 of NZ_WXWS01000658.1, forward strand.
AACGCGCACATGAGTGGCCCAACGCAGCAATACTACAAAGACATTACTCGTCTCAGTCGTGCACTTGCAGTAAGTGCAGACTTTGCGATGTTAACCTTAGGTGGAGACTTGAAGCGTAAAGAAATGATCTCCGCACGTTTGGGTGATGGATTAAGCTATCTATACATGGCATCTGCTGCCTTGAAAAAGTATGAAGATGAAGGCCGTCAACAAGGCGATCTAGACTTCGTTCATTACGCTGTTCAACACTGTTTGTATAACGCTTCTAAGTCATTAAATGAGGCTTACACCAACTTCCCTGTGAAATACGTTGGCGGTGTGCTTAAGGGGCTATTGTTCCCGCTTGGTAATCATTTCAATAAGCCAAGTGATGAGCTGTGTGTGAATTTGGCTGAAGCGATGATGACGCCAGGCGCGCAACGTGATCGCCTTACGCATCTGTGCTACATCGGAAAATCAGAGGATGACAGCGTAGGCTTAATGGAGAATGCATTCCTTGCAATGTACGCCATTAAACCTTTGGAGCGTAAACTTGTGAAGGCTGCGAAGGATGGTAAAGTGGCTCGTAAAGGTCTGCTACATGATCGTTTGCAGCAAGCATTTGAAGCAGGCGTGTTAACTGAACAAGAAATTGATCAAATCATGGCTGCAGATAAATTGCGCTACAAGGCGATTCAAGTTGACCACTTTAGTCATGACTTTTCTGAAGTGCGAACTCATAGCCCAAAAAAGTCGCAGTTGAATCCGGCGGCATAATAGACAACTAATGTTAAGAAAAGCACCTCAATGAGGTGCTTTTTTGTATTCTTGGGGAGTGGATGGTGGGATAGTGCTCCAACCACTTGCCTTTTAAGAGCATTTTTACAGAAATTAGATGCGAAATCCCAACGAAACTTTTATCCTAACAAGGTTTTTTAAAGGAAGTTGAATATGATCATCAAACCTAGAATTCGTGGATTTATCTGTACTACAACGCACC
>NZ_WXWS01000138.1:0-3603 GCF_009904715.1 Vibrio sp. V42_P2S4T144
TTGTTGATCAGGTCGCCAAAACAAACTACTGTATAGGCATACAGCATGTATAAAGGAACAGTAAGATGCAGTTACAAAGTCAATCTCATACATACTCTCGTTACAACGTATTGGCACAAGCAACTAAGCCCATGGCCGTTTCGGATCAGCTTCTATCTAAGCTGGCTGTTTTATCGCAGCAGAAACAATGGATTTTGTTTACAGCAGACTGCCCTCGTCCAGACTTTGAACAACTCACTGCTTCTAATATTTGCTGTAAAAACGTTATTCAAATGAAGCCCTCTCAACAGCTTTCAGAAGTCGAGATCGTGATAAAAGCCATCCGATCAGGCAATGCCAGTGCTGTTGTCGCATCCAATAAAATTGCACTTATGAATCAATCTATGTTGCGCGACATGGCGCAGCGCTATCAGTGTGAAGTCTTTTTCGTCGAAGGCAGAGTTAATAAGTACCACTAATAAGTTCGACGTTATCCATCCTGCATCTCGCCTCCTTTTTAAGGGGGCTTTTTTTGTATTAAAGAAAATAGGCAAACGTTTGCTTTTTCTCTGGCGAGTTAAAATAGTTCTGGTATGATGCCCACATTCGATTTATTCAGCGCCCACATTTTGCTGAATATCTTCTCTTTCTGACGTTTGATTAAGATGATAGGAATGTCGCAATGAGCCTTGCTAATCAAGTACTTGCCGTCAATGACGACCTGCCAATTCGCACCCATAAACCCGTTCATAGTGGAAAAGTTCGTTCAGTTTACTGGTTAACTGATGAAGACAGCGCCCGACTGATCAAAGAAAAAGGATACAATGTCGCGCCAGATGCGCCTTTGGCTATCATGGTGATTAGCGACCGAATCTCTGCGTTCGATTGTATTTGGCATGCTGAAGGTGGTCTTAATGGTGTCCCGGGTAAAGGGGCTGCGCTTAATGCGATTTCTAATCACTGGTTCAAACTGTTCAAAGAAAATGGCTTAGCAGATAGCCATATTCTAGACATTCCTCACCCTTTTGTTTGGATTGTACAAAAAGCCAAACCGGTAAAAATCGAAGCCATCTGCCGCAAATACATCACGGGTTCGATGTGGCGCGCTTACGCAAATGGCGAGCGCGAGTTTTGTGGAATCCAACTTCCTGAAGGGTTAGAAAAAGACAAAGCACTGCCAGAGTTGCTAATGACCCCATCCACAAAAGGCATTCTAAAAGGCATTCCCGGTGTGCCAGAAGCGGATGACGTTAATATTACTCGTCAAAATATCGTAGACAACTACGAAGCATTTAACTTCTCAAGTGCGGACGATATCGCACTCTACGAAAAACTGCTGAAAGAAGGCTTTAACGTTATCAGCCAAGCATTAGAAGCAATTGACCAAATCTTTGTCGATACCAAATTCGAATTTGGTTATGTTCATGATGCTGCTGGCAATGAAAAGCTGATTTACATGGATGAAGTGGGTACACCAGACTCGTCTCGTATATGGGATGCTAAAGAGTACCAAGCAGGTCACATCGTAGAGAACTCAAAAGAAGGTTTCCGCCAGTTCCTACTTAACCACTTCCCTGACCCAGATATCTTGCTAAATAAAGAACGTATGCCAGAGCGTGAAGCACTCGCTCGTGATAATGCTTTACCCGTCGAATCTTTGATGGCGATTTCGAGCACCTACATTGGTATTGCCGAGAAGATTACAGGCAAGCCGATTCATTTGAGTGAGAATCCGAAAGCGGAAATCATCGAAGTTCTGAGCAAAGAATACGGATTGATTGACTAGCACTGTCGCTAGATTGCTAAATGCTTTCCAATAAAAAGTCCGCACTAGCTTGCGGACTTTTTTCGTATTAGGCTCAGTTTAGCCGATATTTAACGTAGTGCCATCTGTTGTAGAGGCTGACTTGGTCGTCACCTGATATGTTTTGTCTTTAATCGTTGATACGAAATACCAGGTCGACTCTGCCTTGTCGGGCGTAAAAGTAACGCGCATAAAGCCACGCTGTTTGATGTCTGCCCACTGTAATTCTGACACTAAGTGCGGCAGCGTGTATTCCATTTGAGCGATCGCAACAGGGTCTAACGCGAGGTAGGCCTCTAACCCAGGGGAACTCACAGAGCTAGTCGCAAACTCTACCCCGATAGGATGCTTAGATACGTCTTTAAGCTCACTTGCCCATGCGTTGTGCGTATCTCCTGCCAAACAGACAAAGTTACCACTGCTGGCTTTGGCCAGTTGATAAACGTTCTCTCGCTCAACGTAGTAACCATCCCATGCATCTAGGTTATATGGCAAAGCAATGGTATCTAAACTTGGGTCAGAGAGATAACCCGTAATCGCAGAGTTTACCGCTAATAACGCCTCTGTTTTTTGTTCTTCAGTGGCAGTAAACAATTGAAACATCGCGGTCATAACCGAACTTGGCAACTCCATACGAGACATTAACACTTGTTGCCCTAGCACATTCCAAGTTGCGTCGTGCGTACTGAACGCATCCATCAGCCAAGCGAGTTGGTCAGCGCCTAACAGCTCTCGGTCTTGACTGCGCGACTGGGCAACTAAACCGCCAATAGCTTCCATCGTTGGTGAGCTGAGCGAGAAATAATCCAACGGTTTATCACGCCCCACAAGTCGCGTGTCGAGCATCATCAAATTGACTAAACTTCCAAACGAAAACTGACGGTAAATCAGCATGTTTGAGAAAGTGTTTTCACGAACGGGCAACCATTCTGTCCACGCGGCAGCCGCAGATGCACGACGATCATTAAAACTGCCTTCCTCTTCTTGATGGTTTTCCGCACCATTTTTCCAAGTATCATTTGCAAGCTCATGGTCATCCCAGACAGCAATCATTGGTAGGCTCGCATGTAACGCTTGCAGATCAGCATCTTGGCGATATTGCGCATACCGTTTTCGGTAATCATCTAAGGTAATACATTCAGTGCCTTTGCTTGGCTCTCGCCCTAGTGCCTCAGCATCTTCACTAGCGTAGCCACCAGCACCATACTCATAAATGTAATCACCGAGATGAAGCACCACATCAAACGGGTCTTGCTCATGTTGATTTAAAATCTCTCGATACACATGGAAATAGCCAGCAGGATAGTTTGCACAAGAAACAACCGCCATGGATGCCTTTTCTACACCATCCTCTGGTAATGTTTGAGTTTGCCCGACTTCGCTAGTGACATCTCCAACCATGAATCGATAGTAGTAGCGAGAATTTGCGTTGAGATTTTGAACATCGACTTTTACCGTGAAATCTCGGCTCGTGTCTGTGGCAAAAGTGCCACTTTGCACGATATCAGTAAAATTTTCGTTAGATGAAACTTGCCAGCTTACATCTGCGTAGCTTGCTGAGGTCGTAACACGAGTCCAAATGATTACTTGTGTTTGAGTAGGATCTCCACTCGCCACTCCGTGCTCAAAGGTAACCGCAACAGATTCACTAGCATCGCTACCACAGCCCACCAGCCCGGTAACAATCGCCGTTGAAGAGGCAGCTTTCATAAAGTCTCGACGAGACAAAGACATATTGACTTCCTTTCTTATTGTGTTTGTTTTTATGCCCAAATGACGTGGTGACTCAATCATCCTTGTATGCCAATAAGGGACGTTAA
>NZ_WXWS01000198.1:0-3597 GCF_009904715.1 Vibrio sp. V42_P2S4T144
TTGTGAAGAGGTGGCTCAACTTTTTTGTGAGAGATATATACATGCGGCTAAATTAAAGATATATTCATGTTAATTGGTTAATTATCATAAATGGTATTGCTATGGAACAGGCTGACGTTACCTCTCTCATTCCCAGCCTTATTACTCTTTTCCTCGCGCTGACCACAAGAAATGTCGTTGTTGGTTTATTCGCGGGTGTGGTGAGTGGTGTCGCTATGCTCGAAGGGACATTTGTCGAAAAAGGGCCACTAGACTCGTTTAGTGCACTGATGAAAAGCTATCTACTGCCGCAATTAACTGACAGCTACAATGCGGGCGTCATTTTGCTCTTGGTCTTTATTGGTGGCTTTGTTGCCTTGATGGAGAAATCTGGCGGTGGTGTGGCGTTTGCTAAAAAGGTTACTCAATGGGTTGCGAGTAAATGCCAAGCTCAACTGTCCGCATGGTTCGGTGGTGTGGTTATTTTCTTCTCAGACCTTGGTACACCACTGATTGTTGGCCCTGTTTTTCGCCCTTTATTTGATAAGTTAAAAGTATCACGCCAAAAATTAGCTTTTATTATCGACTCTACTTCCTCTCCCGTCGCAATCTTGATCCCTTTTATCGGATGGGGCGTTTACATCATGGGATTGATTCAAAAAGAGTTTACTGCCCTGAATGTCAGTATGAGTGATTGGGATGCTTTCATTGGTGCGATCCCGTATCAGTTTTACGCCTTTCTTGCGATCGCGATTGTGCCGATTGTCTCTTTCTTCAAATTAGATTTCGGACCGATGGCGAAGGCTGAACAACTAGCAGAGCAGGGCTCCGACTTTGGGAAAGTGCAGGAGTCTATGAATGTGTTTACGCATAAAAATGCAAAATCCAGTTTTGTATGGGCGCCTTTGCTCGTTATGCTGGTGGTTCTATGTACCATCCTCGTGCCACACGGTTTTCCATTTCAAAAAGTGGCAGGATCAACGTTTAGGGCTGCACTTTCTTCTGCATATTTCTTCGCGGCCTTCACTTTAATTGCGCTGATGGCGTTTTATGGCGTAAGAAAGCTTTCGGATGGTATTCAGGTTTATCTGAAAGGGATGTCAAACATGATGTCAGTGGCGGTGATTCTGGTATTGGCTTGGGCGCTTAGCTCGGTTGGGAAAGAATTAGGTGCAGCTGCATACATTGCTGAACAAGCTCAAGCCGGTTTCCCTTACTGGTTATTGCCAGCAGTCGCCTTTTTGCTTGCTGGTGTTATCTCATTCGCTACGGGATCATCTTGGGGGACGTTTGCCATCATGATGCCATTAGTGATCCCAACTGCCGTCGCGATTGATGCACCACTGTTGGTTTGTATTGGTGCGGTATTATCTGGTGGCTTGTTTGGCGATCACTGTTCTCCCATCTCTGAAACTACGATTTTGTCGTCGACAGGAGCGGGGTGTGAACAGTATGAGCACTTCCGTACACAATTGCCTTACGCATTACTCAATGGAATGATCGCATTGGGGTGTTTTCTTTTAGCTGGAATCAACGCCTCACCAGTGATTGTGCTTGCCGCAATTATTTCTCAGTGTGTGGTTTATTTTGTGCTGTCTAAACAAAAGTCAACCGCGAAGCTAGAGGTGGTTTCGGCAGAACAATAAAGAGAGAAACATCACAAAGCGGAGGCTCACAGGGTCTCCGCTTTTCTTTTGAGTCAAGGTAACATTTTTCTTGTGACAAAATGTGTGTGAGGACCTATTTATTCATTTTGTCTCGCAGAATCAACGTACTTGGCTCGGTGTTTCGTATATATGATCCACTATATGTCTAGTTATTCCTCGTATATTGTATTGTTGAAATCCGGAGACTAGACATGTTTGCACTCAAACATCTTCCTCTTGCATTGAGTTGTGTCTTAGCAGCACAAGTGAATGCGAGTATGAATATTCAGCCCGATCCGCAAAATCCGAATGGTTATGTTATTGCTCGTGGTGACGTTCAAGCCGTAGAGCAAAGCAAAACTTCTGATCCTATGTATGCCATTTGGTCACAAGCATTAGAGACACGCCCGAACTCAGTGGTTGAAGCGATTGTTCCAGGGGCGACAACCAACCCAGAAAACGTGAAGCGTGTAGAGCGTGTATTCCCCGAAAGTGAGTGGGACTTCCTGACTCAAATGGCGGCACCTGAATACACTTACACGCGTTTCCTACGTGCAATTGGCAAGTTCCCAGCATTCTGTGGTGAGTACACAGACGGTCGTGATTCGGATGCGATTTGTAAAAAATCGATCGTGACAGCGTTTGCTCACTTTGCACAGGAAACCGGTGGCCATATTTCGATCGATAACGTATCGGATAATCCGCTAGGGTTGGAAGAGTGGCAGCAAGCTTGGGTTCATGTGCGAGAAATGGGATGGTCTGAAGGGCAAGAAGGTTACACAACAGGTTGTGGTCAAAATGACTGGCAAAACAAACGCTGGCCATGTGAACCTGGACAAGGTTACTTTGGACGTGGTGCAAAACAGCTTTCTTACCATTTTAACTATGGCGCGTTCTCTGAAGTGATGTTTGATGGCGATGCATCTGTATTGTTGAAAAATCCAGGCTTGGTTGCGGATTCGTGGCTGAACTTAGCATCGGCTATCTGGTTCTTCCTAACCCCACAAGCACCGAAACCAGCAATGCTACATGTGATTGACCGTACTTGGGTGCCTTCACAGCGTGAGCTTGATGCTGGCATTGGTTACGGCTTTGGTACCACCATCAACGTGATCAATGGTGGTATTGAGTGTGGGGAGCAAAACAAAGATAAAGGTCAACCTGTTAACCGTATTCGCTATTGGGAAGGACTTGCCGCTCATTATCAAATTCCAATTGAAGCCGATGAGACCAATACCTGTTGGCAGCAGACGCCTTACGGCAGCTTAAATCTAAATGGTGCGACAGACGTGCTTTACACCAACTGGGATGGTAACTGGAAATACTACTCAGATCGTCCGGGAGGCCACTCTTTTGAATGTGAACTTGTTGGTTTCCAAACGGCTTACTCTGCGCTAGTTGCAGGTGATTATGAGAAATGTGTAACTAACTTCTACCAATCTCATGCGGGTTGGCCAGAAGTTCGTGTAGTTGACAAGTTAGATCCAGTGGATCCGGTCGATCCGGTCGATCCGCCTGTAGGTGGTGTGGCAGCTTGGGATTCTGGCAAAGTATATAACACGGGGGAACAAGTCTCTTACCAAGGTGCTGTTTACGAAGCGAAATGGTGGTCACAAGGTAATGAGCCAACGAAAGGAGACCCGTGGAAGCTGGTTTCAGGCACTCCTACGGAGCCGCCTACAACGGAACCTGAACCACCGGTGACTGAGCCAGAGCCGCCCGTCACAGAACCTGAGCCGCCAGTAACCGAGCCAGAACCACCAGTGACAGGCAATTTTATTCAGTGGGAGCCGGGTGTAACGCAAGTCGCTAACGGCGATAAAGTGACGTACCAAAACAAATGTTTTGTTGCGAAAAATGGCCCAGGAGTGTGGGAAAGCCCAACGCAAAGCAATTGGTTCTGGGACGAGATTTCTTGTCAGTGATCGAGTAAAAAACAACCTAACCATCTATAAAGACTCTGCTTTTTTGC
>NZ_WXWS01000674.1:0-3589 GCF_009904715.1 Vibrio sp. V42_P2S4T144
ATCATTATGCATGTAAATGTTATGCTGATAAATTCATATTTGCCGTTTGTTAATTAATCAATGTAAGGACACATGTTTATGAGTGAAACGGAATACGATTACCCTTCGAGTTACAGCCTAGTTTCCATTACCGATACCTCCAGTTACATCAAATATGCCAGTGAAAACTTTAATGAAGTAGCGGGGTTTGATGAAGGGGAGCTTATCGGTAAACCCCACAATGTTGTGCGTCATCCTGATATGCCAAAACAGGCTTTTAAAGATTTATGGACTCACCTGAAAACTGGCAAACACTGGATGGGAATGGTCAAAAATCGACGTAAAAACGGCGGCTATTATTGGGTTGACGCGTTTGCTTCTCCTATAAAATCTAATGGTGAAGTTGTGGAATACCAATCAGTGAGATTTAAACCTGAGCGTATACACATCCAGCGAGCGGAAAAAGCGTATTCGAAGCTTCGAAATAATCGTAAGCCGTGGAAAATGTATCTTCCTCGTACACGTTTGTGGATGAGATCGGCCTTCTTCCTTTTAATTTCAAACCTTCTTGGCTTACTCATTCTACAAATGAATCAATCACCAGTGATAGCGTTTGGCGTTGTTGCGTTACTTTCCGTTTTCTCTATTTATGTATTAACCAGACCAGTTGAGAAGCTCGCTAAACAGGCTAGGCAAGACTTCAACAATCCACTCATGGAATATATTTATTGCGGAAGAATCAACGATCTGGCTGAGATTGAGCTGGGTATGAAGATGCGTAAGCAATTTGCAAATGCGCTATTGGGGCGCGTTGGCGTGTCTGTAAAAGACTCTTGCGAAGAAACGCGCGCAAGTGCTAACAGTGCTGCGACAAATAGCCAGCAAGTGACGGAGAACTTAAGCGCACAGAAAGTGGAGATTGACTCGGTCGCAACAGCGATCAACGAGATGCAAGCCTCTTCATCTGAGATATCAAATAATGCTCAAGCGACCGCCGAGGCTACGTTAGAAGCGCAAAATACGATGATAGACAGCCGTAGCGTTATCGATAATGTTAACCAATCGGTTTTAGAGTTGGTGGGTGAGCTCGGCGAAATATCTAAAGTGGTCATACGTTTGAACCAACAAACCGAGCAAATTGGAACCGTTGTTGAAGTCATCAATGGTATTGCCGAACAAACTAATTTATTAGCGTTGAACGCTGCAATTGAAGCCGCGAGGGCAGGCGAACAAGGCAGAGGGTTTGCCGTTGTAGCAGATGAAGTGAGAACCTTAGCTAAAAGAACTCAGGAATCGACAACAGAGATTAAATCGGCCATTGAAGGGATTCAAAATGGGAGCAAATCAGCGGTTTCTGCGTTAGAGAAAGGTAATGAAATGTCGACCGGAACGGTAACATTGTTAGGTACTGCTTTGGATAGCATTCAACAATTGGAATCCCTTGTTCAGGACGTCGTCGAACGAAACCAACAAATTGCGGTCGCGATAGAAGAGCAGGTTTATGTAACGGATGAAATAAATGAAAACATCCAGTCGCTTAATTTAAAGTACAGTGAATCGTATGAACTGATGACTGAAACGAATCATATGAACACCAAAGTGCAAAATTGCACCAATGACCTGTCTGAAATGATTAAGAAGTTTGCTTAAACTTTAGAAAATCGAAGTTAAAAGCCCGCTAAACATTAGCGGGCTTTTAACTGGAATATAGTGAAGTGCCGGATTCGTTTACGAGCGAGGATTTCTAAATCTCGTTTTTTAAGAGCTAAAACGACGAAAGCTCGCAATAAATGCGAGCTCTCTAAATAAGTGGCGGAGAGATAGGGATTTGAACCCTATCGCTTGCTAAAAATCTTTCGCAAACCCTTGTATATAAAAGAGTTTTCCACATCTAGTTACGCAAATCGATTGCAAGTGTCTAAGCCAATTGGCTTAGACATAATATTACAGGTCGTTTACAAAAAGTCAATGTAGCGATGTTCAACTCATCTCTGGGTTACCAGACAAGATAAGAAAGACTTAAAACGCAACTAATTTTAAAAAGATTTGGGAATCAATGAGATGCCCTGATAGAAAGCAAAAATAATATTCTACTCTAAAGGTGGGTAGTTTACGCATCCAAAATATTTTCGATTACCTTGAAGGCGAAACTTGTGCTGGTATGAGCTGCATAACCTTGATACGAGTCATCTTTTGATGGATCGGCAAAGTCACAAACTGACTTAATAACCAAAGACTTTGGAGGCGTTGAACTACTCAGTCTCGAAGCTAACATTACACCGTATGCTTCCATTTCAACTCCGACTGTCTCTCGATTATTTCGTTTAATTTCAGCAACGACATTGGGGTCTTCCAACACTACAGCACCTGAGGCCAAAGGCCCTAAATGGGCAGAAAGAGCATAAGAAGGTCTTAAGGAACTAGGCCAATTATTGTAAATTTCGTCTAAGTAATCTCTGTTAGTCGCTAATGTTCGAAGCTTTATCCTCAATGACTCATCAATAATCTCTTGCTTAGGTGCGGCTAAAAACTGAGGCTTACCATCTACTAAAGTTTGTTTACCATTGCCCCAATCCCAACATGTTTCAGCAATAAGTATATCACCAAGCTTCACCTTTCCTTCGATACCTGCTGCTATGCCTGTCATCAAAACGTATTGTGGACTAAATTTAAGGCAAGCCTTCATAGTAATTGAAGCAGCATTAGCCATTCCCATTCCATGACAACAAACAGCTACAATCGATAAGTCATTGCCTTGGCAGCTAGAAATAGTTCCTTTATAGTAAGAACTAGGATCGCTTTTGTCGGGTAATTTTTCCCAACCTACTTGTTGTTTAAGAACAGTTTCTAACTCAGTATGCTCGAGTGCAGTAACAATAACAACATCACAGAAATCACTGTTTGTTGCAGAGTATTGTAGCTGGGAACAAATAGCGCTCTTAATTACGTCAAAATCACCATTAAATAAGTGCAGCAACCATCCTCTAGAGTCAAACTCATTTTTTGATGATTGGAAAGAATCTTGATGTGAAGTGAAACCCAATATATGCTTAGGTTTTTTAATCATAACATTGTCTGCGATATTTCTTAAAAGCTTGACTCCACCATCGGGGTCAATATCTTCTCCCAAAGCTTCTGGTATTTGCAGGTCTAATACGAGTAATTCATATTTTGTACTTTTCAGCTCCATAAGAGCGCATCTTGCAGAAAGTACTGTCTTAATCTCAAAATTAAACTCTTTAAGAGACGCTGCAATTCCTTGTACCTTCTCATAATTATCATCTACGACTAATATCTTCGCTTTGGCCATCGTTATTTACTCTCATTAAGACTTTTAATTCTCGCCTCTAACTCGCTTTTCCAGTTTTCATTTGCTGAGTTGTAGTAAACATGTCCATAATAGAAATCACGGAACTTGCTAACGAAACTGCTTGAAAGACCATCCAGAGCTACAGAACCACCTTCAAATGAAGAAAATTGGGTCACGACTATAACTGGGATTTTAATTGAACGTAGTTTCATCTGTTCCATTAATTCCATACCAGCATAACTTTCAGGAGAGTCATCCATATACGATTCTGATGGATCAAATGCAGGCATACTCATATCC
>NZ_WXWS01000170.1:0-3585 GCF_009904715.1 Vibrio sp. V42_P2S4T144
AACTTAGACAATCTAAGTTATCTAAAGGTTGAAAAGAAATGAGTAAGTGCAGAAAGACAACCCAATCCCAGCGAGGCTCAAAGCTGCGCGTAAAAAAGCCAAAATCACCCAAAAAGATTTAGGGGTGAAAATTGGTATGGAACCAAGTTCTGCTAGTGGTCGAATGAACCATTACGAGAAAGGTAGGCACGTACCAGATATTGGTACACTTGAGCGTATGGCTGAAGAGTTAGATGTGCCACTAAACTATTTTTTCTGTAGAAACGAATTGAGCGCTGAATTGGCATGCGCAATTGATAAGATGAGTGATGAAGAGAAGGCAGCGTTGCTGAAGAGTTTGGAGAGCGAGGGGTAATATTAGGCTTTAAGTCCATTTTTGGTCAATAACATGCTCAACGGAATTGCATCCGTAAAACGTGGAGCAAGTATTTTATCTTCTGAAGCGATGGCATTTAGGTTGTAAGACGATCCAGAGTCAATTTGATGAAGACGAAGCTCCTCTACAGGACAATTGAAGGGATTATCCAAATAGGGAAACTTAAACGAAAACGTGCGTGACAATATCGCTTTGTCTATCGTATCGACATTCTCATTGAAACTCATAAGTAGTGCATCTTTCAAGAAGTGCTTTAACGCTCGACACTCCCCTTTACACATAACAAACAAAGGATATAACACCTCATTTTTTGTAAGCACTGGCGCTTCATCAAAACCCATTCTCGCACTCAAACCTGCGACAAATTTCGCAAAGTGCTTTTTTTGCTCCAAGTCAAAGCCATAAGTTGCCACTTCACTCGAATGGTTGGTAGCTTTCAGCAGCTTAAAATAATGAATCTTTCGTCTCCAACTCAATCGCGAATTCCATTGTGGCTCTGTCGCTATGACATCAGCATATGGCATACCAACCAGCACAAACGAGACTTTTGCTTCTTCACTTATATATTTGAATGTATTCGCAATAGTTTGCCTTTCTTCTGCTGTAGAAAACTCCACAAGCTCTTGAATTTCATTGACGATAATCAGCTCAACAGATTTACGTTTAAGTTGCTTTACAACAGCCTCTCCAAGAGCAATTTCATTACGTCGTCGAGTACCTCTTTCGCCCGACTTTCCATCTAAATCGACTAAAAACTGTGTGAGCGTATTCTGCTCATTTATACGGCTCGGTACTCTGGTACTGAGAACTGGTTGCTTTCCCCAAGTTGAACCCGATTGATAGCGCGAGACATAGTTGTTGATCATAGCCGTCTTTCCACTTCCAGCTTCACCGGTTATTAGAAAAGATTCCGGTTCACCGCCAAGAGAGTGGTTGAAACGAAGTTGATCCAAAATAGAGTAGATTTCAGTTATTTCAGGGTACTCGATAAAGCAAGTTTCAAAGGACTTTAGTTGCTCAAACTGACTAGATGTTAAGTTCAAATTAATACCCCTCAATATCTTCGAAATCATCATTAGATAATTGCCCTGAGACATCGAACAACACCGTATTTTCTTGTTTAACTTGAGTCGTATTGATTGAGCTTGGTCCGTCTGAGCCCACATCATTAAACTTTGCTAATTTCGAAGTATTGCCCGTTTTAGGCAAGCTAGACTTACTACTTTTTGCACTGTGGAACCTATCGGTTTCTTCCTGAATACGTTTTTTCATGTATAGAAATGTGTCCGCAAGTGCCTCATCGTCAGCAAGCTGCTTAGTGTTAAGCCTACGTACTTTTTGTATTCGCTCATGCTCAAAAAGGGACAGCCCTTTTGTATATCCGCTGTTGTCTACCGTTGGAACTTTTACGTACCTCTTTTCAGATTCTAGGTAAACATGAATAGAACTGATATCAGAAGGGTCTGTTTTGGTCTTAACAAACAGCTTTTTGCCATTGTTGGATGCCCAATATTTACGGTATTCAATAAGTTCTGAGGACTGATAGCGTAGGTTATGAAGCCTGATCCCTGCCACTCCAATGGTTCTGTGTCTAAGCAAACCTAGCTCAACTCTAAGCTGCTCCTTCTCAGCACCATCGTAGTAGGAAGGAGTCCATTCCGATTGGTTCCACTTGTGGTATGGAATATCACGCTCTCTTGAATCTGGAGCCATGTGGTAATAATCGACAATCCACTTATGGAGTAATTCAAGAAACACAGAAACTCTAACCACCGCATCCTTCTTTGGGTTGTAATCTTGTAGTTGAGTAGGATTGGTGAATGTTTTTCCAGGTAGTGCGTTCACTAACCCCTTGTTCATCTGATCAAACAACTTTTCGATCCCTGACTTTCGCCAAGGTTTAGCAGCTTGGCTGTATTGAATGTCAGACACTAGAGGCCGTAACGAGTCTTCTAAGCTTTGACTCCAAAACTCAGCGCCATTATCGACAACTAAACAGTCTATTTTACCGTGACAAGGCCATTCATTATCAATAGATGGATACTTTTGTTTTACCCAGCTCTTATCTAGTACCGAGTTCAATAGCGCCTTTCTGACAGAGTCAAAACTAGGTTCTCTAAAGTTGATGCTGCAACCTACGATACATTTACTGAAACGGTCATACAGCATCGTGAGATAAGGCCGCCCCAAAGGAATGTCTAGCTCATCATCAATTAGAATAACTGGAACTGGGGTATGATCAATTTCGACATATTCCATTGGTTTAGCCGCAACGACTTGCTGACCAACCGAGCGAAATTCTCGGTCTGCGTATCGTTTGCCAAACCTTGCGATCGCTACCTCATATGGAGGTAAGTCGTGTATTCGATTATAAAAAGAACGCTCTGAAATTGGTTTAATTTTCCCCTCGACAATCCCGCGATTTATTTGAATCACTCGACTCTTATAGTATCGGTATGCTTCTGCAACGCTAAGTCGTTCACGTGTCAGGTATACGTTCTGAATTGCCTCGTCAATCAAGGATTTCGAATCCATTTCTTTTTGGCGGTTGCCCTTAAACGTATGCTTCGGAATAAGTGCACATGGGTCTTTACCCGCTTCAAAGTAATATTTTTTCCAAGTCGCTAAAGTTCGCCAACTCGGGGGAGTGAGCTGTAATTCTGGTTCAATGAGACTTAAGATAGGGGTCAAGTTTTTCTCGGTCCATCCACCTTTTAAACGCTTCTCCACGAAATCGATGATTTTGATACGACGGATAACTTCTTGCTGTACCTTCGGAGATTGAGAATCAATAGTTGAAGAGATTTCAATAGGTTCTTGAATTAGCTCTATTGGAAGCGGCTGAGACTCTCCCTCTGAAGCTTCAAACTCATCAAAGAACCCAAATATGTTATTAGAGTCCGATGACATGGTTAACACCAAACGTAGGTTTCGAGACCAAAGCCAATGCCGTTTAGGTCTGTTTTAACTTGCCCCGAAGAGATCCAAGGTAGAGTAGAGATAAGTGTGTCCTTCTCCGATAAACCGAAATACAAAGACACCTCTTGTAACTTCACCATTTGTTTACGTTGAATAAACGCCAACACTAACTTTTGAAACTCAGTCACGGTTCGCAATCCAGAGTAACGGTGTAGTAGCTTAAAGTTATTTAAAGTTGGACCCATTCTAATTTGCTTCTCAGTAACTAAAACTAAGCGTCTGTTAAAGTC
>NZ_WXWS01000192.1:0-3582 GCF_009904715.1 Vibrio sp. V42_P2S4T144
ACTCACCGACTTTGATGTCTTTCAAAGTAAACCAACCGAGCCCCACGTCAGCAACATCGTTATCTGAACAACCAACTAGAGTAGTAGCAAGCAATGCACTTAACAGCATCTTTTTCATTATTTTTGTCCTTAACTAGGAAAGATATTGATGAAATCTATCAGAGGTTTGCACCTAAAACAAAATTTAGCCACGGAAAGGTCTATGTGCGCTAGGTTTGTTGCGGGCTTCATGCTAATGTACTGCTCTAAACGAAGGTATCAAGATGAATGAACAACAGTTAGCCAGTATCGAGCGTAAAAATACATGGCTGTATGATCTGGTCGAAGTTGAATTTCCGACACCAGAGAGTTTGAAAGGGCGCGATGTCTATTTCAAAACGCTAGAAAAAGCAACCTATCAAGTAGTCGACAAAGACACATTACTGGAAAGTGACTCTGAATTTAACCCCGACGATATTTTTCTGGTCGATTTTCATCGACTGACCATTATGTTCTCTATCTTGCAATCTCAGCGCTGGGAACAGCAGTATGATAAAGATATGATCATTGAATATCTGACACAGATTATCCTCACGCCAGATTTTGAATTATATGTTGGTTTTAAATCTGGAGTCCCAATTGGTGCTGCTATTGTTAGCCATCTCGAAGGATATACACTCATCTCTGATGTTGCTGTTTCTGAATCAAAATACAAAAGCTCGTTTGTGGCTGATCTGGCTAAAAGACTAAGCACCGAGCAAAAACTGTTAGACTCAGTGGTTATCGAAGACTAACTTACACATCAATGTGCATAAAAAGTAAAGCAAGATGACGTTGGGTGATCTTGCTTAGAAAAACTGTAATTGCTCCCTTCTATTTCCATGAAATGCCAAGCTCGTCGTTTCAACAATCCCAAACTCAAATAAGATTAATCCAAACATTCTTAAAATCAGCTTGGGCTTGAGCCTTTAAGACGTCTGGAGATGGCTATGGCAATTACCAATATTAAGTGCGTGATATTTGACTGTGATGGTACGTTGGTCGACAGCGAAAGACTGTGTTGCCAAGCGCTCGTCAATGTATTTAACCAGCATGGGGCTGAGTTAACGATGGAAGAGTGCGTTTCTCACTTTAAAGGAGGAAAGCTCGCTGACATCCTTTTAGATACTAAAGAATTGAAAGATATCAAAGTCCCAATTGATGTTTTAGAGCCGCAATACCGAGAAGAAGTCCAGTCTCTTTTTGTGCGTCACTTACAGCCAATGGATGGCGCAAAACGATTAATTCAGTTTTTGGATTCGCATAATATCGAATATTGTGTGGCGTCTAATGGACCTAAAGATAAAATTGAATACGCTTTGGAGTTAACCGGTTTACTCGATGCTTTCCGAGGCAAAGTGTTCTCGGCATTCGATGCGAATAGTTGGAAGCCTGAGCCTGATTTAATCATGTACAGTGCTATGAGCATGGGCTTTTTACCAAGTGACTGTCTTTATATTGATGACACGCCTAAAGGAGTTGAGGCGGGACTAAACGCCGGTATCAAAACGATACAGTTATTTAATGGTGAAGCTATCAATCTTGTTGAGGACGAGCGTGTAATTCGCATCCATCATTTAGATGAATTAAAAGAGCAGCTGTGTGGCTGCTCTGTTTGACCTACTAATGGCAAACCGGACTCAAGCTGTGGATGTGCTTAAGTTTAGACTGTAGGTAAGGCGTTTGATGTAGACATTGGATAGATGAGAAGTTTTTTGTATGAAATCCGCAAGCAGCGCATGTGAATTTCTCGCCATCCGATGAAATGAGATATTCATCTCCTTGGCAGAGTGGGCAATTCAGGTTCTCTATGTCTTTTGTGTCTTTGTAATTATTCATATTGTTTTCCAGCAGCAAATTGGAATTGGCAAGATCAAGCATAGCGGAACGCTTTGTTTAAGAACATTATTTCATCCGGTACAGCGAGAACTTGAGATTCACTTCAAATATCCACTTGGATGTCGTAGAAAATATCGAAGGTAATAGTTGAACACGGCTTAAAGAAAAGGGCTCCTTAAGGAGCCCTTGTTGATCATAAGTTCCACAACGTTATGCGGTGCGGTAGCGTTGTAATATCTCACCAAGAGAAACGGAGGCTTGCGTGAGATTAGCGACGCCAGCGGTAGATTGCTCCGCCACTTCTCTGATTGTGCTTGATTGACTACGAATTTCTGAAAGTTCCGATGCAATATCGTTAGCAACTGCGCTTTGTTCTTCAGCAGATGTGGAAATCTGAATGCTCATGTCCATTAATGAGCGTGCTGACTCGGCAATAGAGGTAACATCATGGCCGATTTCATCAATAAGCTGGCTGCTGGTTTGAGCTTGCTGAACGGTTCGGTTGGTGATTGAAGCAATGTTCTGGCTCTCAATTTGAAGCTTCTCAATCATGGCTTGGATCTCTACTGTTGCCTGTTGAGTTCTGCTTGCTAATGTACGTACTTCATCGGCAACCACTGCAAATCCACGACCTTGTTCACCAGCACGGGCTGCTTCGATTGCTGCGTTTAGCGCCAACAGATTAGTTTGTTCTGAAATGGCGTTAATCGTTGTGATCACGTCATTAATCTGCGTCGTATTCTCGTTTAAATTGGTTACTGACGTAGAGGCTTGTTCAATATAGCTAGATAACGTCTCTATCTCGCCAATCACGTTTTGTACACGGCTTCTGCTTAGTTCGATCTTCTGGGCATCTTGGTCTGACTGCGTCGTTGCTTGTTGAGAAATACTTGATACCTCCTTTGCAGAGGCTGTCATTTCTTCCATTGCCGTCGCGACTGAATCAAGCGTTTGATATTGATGAGATATCTGGGTTTCACTCAACTGCATATCTTTTTCGAATGCAGAAGATGTCTCGCTCAACATCGTTGCATTATTTTTAACACTATTAACCAGTTCACTTAAGGTATCCATAGACTTGTCTAGCGCACAGCCGATGGTACCGAATTCATCTCGACCAGGATGGAAACCAAGACGAGAGGTTAAGTCACCGTCACCAATTTTTTCGGTTGTTGTATATAAAACCCACAGAGCTCCTCCGATAAACGTTGCCACCCAGTAAGAGAATAGGGCAAAAGGAATAACCCATAAGAAGCTGAGTAATAGTGACGATAGAGCTGATGATTTTAACGATTCGTATTGTGTGGACACATTTTGAGTCAGCTTAATCACTTCTCCAGAATGCAACTTGGCATAAGCGGTCACAGACCCATCGACAAAAGAACTCTCGCTTACGCGGTTCGATTTCGATACGCCGTCAATTTCTGTAGCGCGGTTTGATTGAGCATCAACGATACCAGAAAGCTTCGCTTCGCTCGCCGAGATGGCTTGCTGCTCAAATTGTTGTATTTCATTGAAGTAGCGGCTTCCAGCCACTGAAGTGAGGGCTACTAAAAACAGTAGGAATATAACCCACATTTTGTCGTTGATAGACATCTTGATAAACAGCCTGTCTATCGTTCTAAACTCAACTTCTCTCATTTAAAGCTCCATTAGAGATAAAAGATATTGACCAAATCTATTGCTATATCGAAACAAAATATGCGAAGTTAATCAGCAAAATAT
>NZ_WXWS01000148.1:0-3572 GCF_009904715.1 Vibrio sp. V42_P2S4T144
GGCATAACCAATTCTATTCGGCTTCTCTTGCATCCATGCTATGAGGTCATCAATGCTGGAGCGTGCAATCACTTTTGGCGGTCTAGCTTTACCTGAAAAAGACAAGCTTGCCCAATGCGCGTTCATTTGCGCTAAATTTTTGTTGAGAAGATAACGATAGAACTCAGCTCTTTCTGTTGATGTCGCAGGCCAGTCAGAGAGTTCAATTCGCTGGCCTTGTAAAAGTTGCGTCTTCCCTCTGTACAACTTTCGCGCTTTATTGACAGTGAGCGGAGAGAATTCGTCATTAAATGAGAAAACGGCGTAGCTCTCTGCAGCGAGAGCTTGGCAATTTAATGAAAGAAGGGCAATCAGAATAAACAGATAGCGTTTTATGTAACGCAAAGGAAAAGCAACGCGAGAATGATTTCTACTCATAGAATCCACCTACATTGCTTGTTCAATTTGATACAACAGTTTTTCTTTGCGCACAGGCTTTGGTACGTAGGCATCCATTCCTGAATCAAAGCAGCGTTGAATATCATCATCAACGACGCTTGCTGTTAATGCGATAATGGGCGTCTTAGCTAATCCTTTACTCGCTTCATAAGCTCTAATTTGCCTAGAAGCTTCAAACCCATCCATTATGGGCATCATGCAATCCATCAAAATAACATCAAACTTTCCATCTTTTTGGAACATTTCGACTGCAATTTGTCCGTTTTCTGCGACTTCGAATTGATAGCCTGCTTTAGATAGCAATAGAGAAGCCACTTTCTGGTTCACTCTATTGTCTTCGACAAGCAAGATACGTTCGGAGCGAATAGGCGTTACCGTTGCTTCTGGTTGCTCTGAACTCGCAGGTAGTTTATGAGTTGTATCGAGAGTAGTGTTCTCTTGGTGTGGTTCAGCAGGCGTCGTGTTGGAAACACGTAACCCAATTGCCTTATCTAACTTCTCTTTAAGCAACCCTGCTTTAAACGGTTTGGGCACATAGTCATCCATTCCAACGTCAAAGCATTTTTGTATATCGTCATCGACCACACTTGCCGTTAGAGCAATAATCGGAATTCTGAAAGCGCGTTTTTCTTTTACTTCTATTTGACGAATTATTTGGGTGGCTTCAAATCCATCCATTACGGGCATCATGCAGTCCATTAAAATTAGGCTGTATTGATTCTGTTGAAATTTCTCAACCGCTTCTTGTCCGTTTACTGCGACATCAAAGTCGAAGCCAGCTTTTGTGACGTGTAGCCCCGCGATTTTTTGATTGACCGTATTGTCATCAACGACCAAAATTTTCGGCAAAGATTTAACATGTTGCGCTGAAATGCTCTCTTGTTGTGCGTGCGAGAAATTTGCCGCACAACTTTCAAGTGCTTTAATTAAGCGCTGCCCTAGTAGTGGCTGAGTGACCAAGGCGCTGATACTGCTTCTAAAGTCGAATTGTGGGCTATGAAGGTGCTTGATGAGGCAGACACGAATGTTTCGTTTACAAAGGCTTTCTATCTCATCGATATGCATCGCCGCTGCATTTGGTGATCCTTCTACATGAATAACGATAACGCGCTCGTTATCAATCCACGTTGGCAACGCACTTAAGGTATCTACTGACTGCGTTATATTGATGTTGAAAAAACTTAACTCGTTACGCAGTTTTTGTTCTAGTTGAGTACTGCTGCATACAATCCATATGTCGTTGTGATTCAGAGCGTGATAAGCGTTAAACTCTTGCGTCACAACAGGAGCAGTTAGTTCAAAGAAGAAGCGACTGCCTTTACCTTTCTCGGATTCAAGTTGAATTTCTCCACCCATTAGCTCAACTAATTGCGTGCTAATGGCAAGCCCAAGTCCAGTTCCCCCAAATTGTCGGGTAGTAGAGTTATCCTCTTGGGCAAATGGAGCAAATATTTTCTTTTGCTGCTGGGCATCAATACCAATCCCAGAATCTTTAACGGAAAACTCGATGACCGCTTCACCATTTTTTATTTCGCGGGTGATGACCGATAGCTCTACACTGCCTTGTTCGGTAAATTTTACCGCGTTAGACATGAAGTTCATGACAACTTGGCGTATACGATGGTCATCCAACATTACGTGGTAAGGCGTGTTACGGCTAATGTTGACTTGCACATCGATGCCTTTTTCCTTTGCTTTCGGTGAAATGATAGAAGCAATGTCATAGATAGACTCTCGAACACAAGTTGAATGTGGGCTAATGAGCAACATCCCAGATTCAATTTTTGAGAAGTCTAGAACGTCATTAATTAAACTCAAAAGCAGTTGGGAGGAGGTTTCAATCGTATCGACGTAATCGCGTTGTGTGGCAGTCAGGGAAGTATCGGATAACACTTCAGAGATGCCAATAACGCCATTTAGCGGCGTGCGGATCTCGTGGGACATGTTGGCCAAAAAGCTACTTTTGGCTTTACTCGCCTTAATTGCATCATCTTTTGCTTGTTCTGCATCTTCTTTAGCTTGTGTGAGCTTTAGTCTGGACAACATCCGCTCATCACTAAGCTTTTTTACCTCTCGAGCAAACTTACTCAGCTCGTCTTTACCCTTTATTAGTTGAGCAAGAGGTGAATTTTCAGTGTTACTTTGTTCATTGCTTTCGTTACTGAGAAATTTGAGGACTAGATTCAAGTTTCCAGTAACTTTTCGCACCAATCTTAGCGTTAAACTTACGACCAACAGCGTTAAAAGGCTCATCATTGCGATAAAGGTAAAGCGGTGCTGTGTCGTCGTGTTGATTGTCTTTGATATATCATCACTCAGCTGCTGTTCCATTTTGTCGTCAACACTTTGTAATAACGATAAGCGTTTGTTGAGTGCAGATAACCCCGCATCAATCTCATCCGGGGTTAATGATTTGAGTTGAGCTGGTTGCAATAAATAAGCACGAAACTCTTGGCTTTTGATAAAGACTTCACCCGTAAACGTCTCAATGAGCAGATCTACTTGTTGTTGATTGGCATTTAGCGTCACAAAACGCTCTAGAAATAGTTGTTGGTTCTGGATTAAAGATTGGATAGAAGCCAGTGTTGTGAGGTCATACTCGTTATTTTCCTCTGAAGATCGAATCAAATATTCGCTTAATCTATGCTCTTCAGTGGACCAAAACATCAACCATTCAAGTTGCATCAAAGAAGAAAGGTGAGTGTTTGTTTCATAACTCACATTTCTAAAATAGACTTTGTCTAAGCTCATGAGGATTTCTTTGAACGTATCAGCGCGCCACTCTGCCGCATCTAACTTTTCTTCTTGATTTTGCGAAGAGAGCATCGAGAGGGTTGCTTCCTCAAAGCTTGTCAACTGGTTTAGTATCTCAGCGTTTTCACCGAATACTGGTGCTGCAGTGTCGCGTAACAATTGAGATATCTGCTGAGTTTTTAGTTGCTTATCTATTACATCAGGGTTATTCGGTAGGTGATAAAGCGAAGATACGCGGTCTATGTAGACAGAGAATAACTGTGCTTTTTGTAGTTCCTGAGCCTGGATAGAAAGGCTTTGTACATGTTTACCCGCGAGGACAAGCAACAATAAAATTGGCAGCAAAACCAACCCAAATAGCTTTTGTTTTACCGACAGGT
>NZ_WXWS01000657.1:0-3569 GCF_009904715.1 Vibrio sp. V42_P2S4T144
ATTGTACTTAATGTTGTTAATTGTCTTTTCTTAGATTTCGGTTCTGCTCATCACGCTCTAAAATAATAGAGTGGTTTATGAATAAGTTCTTGCTAAAGTTTGCGTTTCAGCACATATTCATAGAAAGCAATTTTTTGTCGATTACGTTAGTATATAGGCAGTCATACTGATATCCACATTTAACAAATAATGGTTATGTGGGTGCAGAACCAATACAAAGTGTGGAGATACAAGTTTGATAAATGTTTTCCTTGTAGATGATCACGAGCTGGTTCGCACAGGGATACGACGTATTATTGAAGACGTCCGTGGAATGAACGTAGCAGGAGAAGCTGACAGCGGTGAAGATGCAGTAAAATGGTGTCGCAGTAATCATGCTGACGTCGTTTTAATGGACATGAACATGCCAGGAATTGGCGGCTTGGAAGCCACTAAAAAAATTCTTCGCGTGAATCCTGATGTGAAAATCATCGTACTTACCGTTCATACAGAAAACCCGTTTCCAACCAAGGTGATGCAGGCAGGTGCGTCTGGTTATTTAACCAAAGGTGCTGGCCCTGACGAAATGGTGAATGCGATTCGTGTAGTTAATAGTGGGCAGCGTTACATCTCGCCAGAGATTGCGCAGCAGATGGCATTGAGTCAATTTTCTCCAGCCTCTGAGAACCCTTTTAAAGACTTATCCGAACGTGAATTGCAGATCATGCTTATGATCACCAAAGGCCAAAAGGTAACGGATATTTCTGAGCAACTTAATTTAAGTCCAAAGACAGTCAACAGCTATCGCTACCGACTCTTTAGTAAATTGGACATTAATGGTGACGTTGAGTTAACTCACTTAGCGATTCGCCACGGAATGCTGGACACCGAGACCCTTTAGCGTGAATCCTCCTTTCGATTCGGCTTCCTTTCTCAAGACAGTAACTCATCAGCCCGGCGTTTACAGAATGTACAACGCCGAAGCTGTTGTAATCTACGTAGGTAAAGCCAAAGACCTTAAAAAGCGCCTTTCAAGCTACTTTCGAAAAAAAGTAGACAGTGAGAAAACTCGCGCGCTTGTCAGTAATATCGCCAAAATAGACGTCACGGTGACTCACACTGAGACAGAAGCGCTGATCTTAGAGCATAACTACATCAAGCAGTATTTACCGAAATACAATGTGTTGCTGCGAGATGATAAGTCTTACCCTTATATCTTTATTAGCGGTCATAAGCACCCACGGCTTTCTATCCACCGTGGCGCCAAGAAGCGCAAAGGTGAATATTTTGGCCCCTACCCAGATTCTGGTGCAGTAAGAGAAACATTGCATTTGCTGCAAAAGATATTTCCTGTGCGCCAGTGTGAAGACACTGTCTATTCCAACCGAACGCGCCCATGTTTGATGTACCAAATTGGTCGCTGTGCAGGACCATGCGTTAATACCATCATTTCTGATGAAGAATATGCAGAGTTGGTTGGCTTTGTGCGCATGTTTTTGCAAGGCAAAGATCAGCAAGTACTCAAACAACTGATCGAGAAAATGGAAGTTGCCAGTCAGCAATTGCGCTTTGAAGATGCCGCTAAATTTCGCGATCAAATCCAAGCGATTAGGCGTGTTCAAGAGCAGCAGTACGTCTCAGAAGACAGCATGGATGATATGGATGTACTCGGGTTTGCTCAGGAGAATGGTATCGCGTGTATCCATATCCTGATGATACGTCAAGGCAAAGTGCTTGGTAGCCGTAGTCATTTTCCGAAAATCCCACAAAATACAAGCCAGCAGGAAGTGTTCGATAGTTTTCTGACTCAATACTATTTGAGCCATAACGAAGCACGTACAATTCCCTCTCGTATTATTTTGAATCAAGAGTTGGCAGAAGATATTGCGCCAATACAGAAAGCGTTAAGTGAAGTGGCAGGCCGTAAGGTTCATTTTCATACGTCGCCAACTGGCTCTCGAGCAAGGTATCTCAAGCTTTCGAACACGAATGCACTAACGGCGATTACCACCAAAATCAATCACAAGATGACGATTAATCAGCGTTTTCATGCGCTTCGCGAAACATTGAAGTTGGAGTCTATAGCTCGAATGGAATGTTTTGATATCTCCCATACGATGGGGGAAAGTACGATTGCGTCATGTGTTGTGTTCAACAACGAAGGCCCCGTAAAGCAAGAGTATCGTCGCTACAACATTACTGGGATTACCGGTGGTGATGATTACGCAGCAATGGGACAAGCGTTGGAGCGCCGTTATTCGAAGCAATTGGACGTAGAGAAAATTCCCGACATCATCTTTATCGATGGCGGTAAAGGTCAGTTAAATCGTGCGCATGACATCATTTCGCAGTACTGGGGGGATTGGCCAAAGCGTCCTATCATGATTGGTATTGCAAAAGGCGTTACTCGCAAACCAGGTTTAGAAACGCTGATTACAGTCGATGGGGACGAGTTTCATTTACCAAGCGATGCTCCTGCGCTGCATCTTATTCAACATATTCGTGATGAAAGCCATAACCATGCTATAGCGGGGCACCGTGCTAAGCGAGGTAAAACCAGACGTACGAGTGCACTCGAAGGGATTGAGGGAATCGGCCCTAAACGACGTCAGGCGTTACTCAAGTACATGGGTGGGTTACAAGAACTTAAACGTGCAAGTGTCGAAGAAATCGCCAAAGTACCGGGAATAAGTCACTCTTTAGCAGAAATTATTTTCCAAGCATTGAAACAATAAGGAAAATCGCGCAACATTAAGCCGCAATGTGTAAGAGAATAATAAAATGCGTTTGAATATCCCGAACATTCTGTCTCTTCTTAGACTGTTCCTAATCCCTGTTTTTGTGGTTGTCTTTTATCTACCTTATTCATGGGCACCGTTTGCAGCAGCAATGGTGTTTTGGGTAGCGGGTTTTACTGACTGGCTTGACGGCATGTTGGCCCGTAAACTTGGCCAAACTTCTCGTTTTGGCGCGTTTATTGATCCTGTCGCTGATAAAGTGCTAGTGGCAACGGCATTGATTCTAATCACGGAACATTATCATTCAATTTGGGTGACCATTCCTGCGGTAACGATGATTGCGCGAGAAATCATTATCTCAGCATTGCGAGAATGGATGGCTGAAATCGGTAAGCGAGCGAGTGTTGCGGTATCTTGGGTTGGCAAAGTAAAAACTGTTTCGCAAATGTTCGCCTTATGGGTGTTGATATGGCGTTACGATGAATGGATGGTTTGGCTAGGCTTTGCGGCCTTGTATGTGGCAACTTTCTTGACATATTGGTCAATGATTCAATATTTAGCTGCTGCGAAAGACGATCTGCTGAATGAAGAGCACCATTAAATTCTGATGTTAGAAAGCAGGCTTAGTAGCCTGCTTTTTTGTATCTAAGACAATCTACAGCATTTTTTGGCTTCTCTCGCTTTCCAATGCTTGCTAACGGCCATGTTTGCAATTTGTATCTGGAGCTTTTGCTTCGATAGAGTTCTATTTGTGATCTAAATCTTGTTTTTGTCCTTGGAGAGTCTTAGAGAGGCGAGTCTTCTGATTATTAATACTTCAATGCACGCAACACACGGCCAGCAGTGTAAGGC
>NZ_WXWS01000610.1:0-3560 GCF_009904715.1 Vibrio sp. V42_P2S4T144
GCTCATAGGCCTGTGGTGTGGTGTCCTGTTCTTTATTGTTTTACAACAATTTCATTTCAGTAATAAACATCGCCAACGCCTATTATGGTTCATTGTCCTTGCGGTTGTTATCGAAGCCATTTTTGGTCTGACACAATATCTGTATCTCAAACCAGGTAATCCGTTTGGTTACGACACGGTGGCCAATCGTCCTTATGGTATTTTCCAACAGCCCAATGTAATGGCCAGCTTTCTTGCGACAGGGTTGGTGATTGCCAGCTATTTACTTGCACGTCAGCCCTACAAATACGACCGTAAGTTAAGCGATGTTTACCTTCTCTATGCCGTGCCAGTTTTAACTTTACCACTAATTGTGGCGTTGGCTTCACGCACTGGTTGGTTAGCCTCGGTCATCGCCGTGTTGTTGGTCATTCCATACATGTACCGTTTTGCAACCAAAGGGCGCTTTATCCGCTGGGTTGTGTCACTTGTAAGTGGGCTCTTATTCTCAGTCGTTGTCATGCATCTTGCCTTTCCTGATGGAGGTGGGTTAGCCGCAGAAAAAGTAAATATGGAGTCTCCTCGAGCGTATACTTTTCCGCAAACATTAGACATGGTGATTGAAAAGCCTTTTACTGGTTATGGATATGGTAAATTTGAATCTGAGTACATGCTGTATACGGCTCGTCAACATGCCCTAAATGAGAATTACCCAGCTGGTTTGCCAGCCATGGATCATCCGCATAACGAGCTGCTTTACTGGGGAGTAGAAGGTGGCTTGCTGCCAATACTCGGCATCTTCTTAGCGATGGCACTGGTACTGTATCGAATCTATCAAGCCAAACGCGGAACTCGTCTTGCGTTGCTGGCCTTGTTTATACCTATCGTATTGCACTCACAACTGGAATACCCTTTCTACCACTCTCTCGTGCATTGGTTGATCTTCGTTATCCTACTGTACTGGGTCGATCAGCGCGTCTCTCGTTATCGACAAGTCGGTTTTAGTAATGTAACCAAAAGCTTGCTGCGTGTTTTTAGTTTGGTACTTCCCGTTGCGTTTACGTTTTACATGGTAAGCGCATTACATACGAATTATGTATTGACGAAGTTTGAGACCACTAGACCAACTAACCCTGATATTCTGAATCAAGTCAGTAACCCTGTAGTTTGGAAAGACAGGTTTGATTGGGATGTCTATAGCACGTTTTTAAACCTTGGGCTGTACCAACAAGACGCAACCTTGATTCAGCCTTATATCGATTGGTCGCTAAAAATCATCAAAGATAAGCCTCGCCCTGCATTTTATAATAATTTGATTTTGGCCTACCAAGGCTTAGATGACTCAAGTAAAGCGGAGCAAATTAGAGCTGAAGCGCAGTTTTTGTTCCCGAAGATTGATTTCAGTGACGTCAATTACCAACCACCTTCTCAAGCAATCTCTGCCTCACCAGTCCCCACTTCAGGAGCTGAGTAATATGACCCGTCCTGATATGGGTTGGCACTTTTTAACTAAAACGCTCGATGTACTTGATCGGGCGTTTTGTATTTTAAAGCCGTATGAGGCCTCATTTGATTATAGATATCTACGGACTCTGCTACCATCGTCCTTGCTTCTTTCAGATCTTTCGGTTTCTTCAGCAAGAGCTCCATTTTGAGTATCCCATTTACACGCTCAGCTAAAGCATTCTGATAACAGTCATACCCGTCAGTCATTGAGCAAGTCACTCTATGTTTCTTATGGATATCTTGATATTCCTTCGAACAGTATTGTGAGCCTCTATCTGAGTGGTGTATTAGCTTTTCTTCACTCTGCCGTTGCCTGAGAGCTGAGATAAATGCCCGCTTAACTGATTGAATTTTCATGTTGTCATCCACATAAAAACCAACAATCTTCCTTGAATAAGCGTCTGTAACCAAGCTGAGATAACTCTCTCCATTTTGAGTTGGCAAGTAAGTAATATCAGCAACCCACAGTTGTTCTGGCTTCGTTGGTGTCAGCCCATCTTTCACTTTGTTTGGGTGACAGAAAAATCGATGACGGCTGTCAGTCGTTCGGTGATAGGCTCGTCTTGCTCTCACTAACAGCCGATGCTTTCTGAGAAGTTCAAAGAGCTTATCGCGACCTATTTGAATGCCCTTTGTTGCTGCTAAGAACTTCAGTTTACGCGTGCCAATGCGTGGCTGCTTCAGCCTGACTTCACGGACAAAGCCAATGACAGCATGCTCATGATGTTCACAACGAGATTGAGTTTGGCATTGCTTATAATAAGCTTGGCGAGAGATTTGTACTAACTGACAAAACTTCGTAACGCTCAAACCTACTATGGTTTTCTCTTGGACAACGCTTCTTTGTGCTTTTTTGTCACTCTAACACCATAGTCACGTTCCATAACGTTCACGACAGCTTCAAAGAAGTCGGCTTTGAGTTGAGCATCTTCGAGCTGCTTTTCAAGCTCTTTAATACGTTGCTCTGGTGTAGGAGGTGAATTGAACTCGGTCATAGAGTCTCCTTTGGACATAAAGTTAGGTGTCCCTTTAGACCAATCTAGTCGACCATGCTTACGAAGCCAAACCAAAACCGTAGAGCAACCTTGGATGCCATACTTCTCTTGGGCTTGTTTGTAAGTGAGGCTTCCTTTTTCAACCTCATCAACTACAGTGAGTTTAAAAGCGAGGGAGTAATCGCGCTGAGTTCTTTTAGTTGTTGATTTCATAACACTCTCCAATTTTGGGGGGAGAAAGTGTCAACCTTATTTAGGACGGCACACAAAAAGAATTGAAAGCCGAGCAAAGCGCTCGGCTTTTTTATGCGCGTCTAATACGGTTTTGCTTTTCATCGTGTTTGTTTACCCAACTTATTACTTCGTCTAAGGGCAGGGCAGAACAAGTAACCCTGAATGATGTCACAGCCTCGACTTCTCAAAAAATGCAGTGTGTCCATGTCTTGAACGCCTTCTGCTACGACCGAATACCCTAATCCATGTGCTAGCGCAATCGTGTTCTCAACGATAGAGCGGGAGCCTTCAGTGCGGCTTGCTGTGAAAAGAAATTAACCAGCTTACCTTGAAACGTATTATCAATCTTTCGACGTTTTTGAGGCTATCTCATAATTTGAATCAGTCATTGGCCTTCAGGTTGTGTCATGTCTTCGATAGACTCAAAGTAGTATTTACGATAAGGGAGCCCAGTAAGAGCGTCATGGACGGCATTGCGCTTCTCTCTTTCAGCAACAGTATGAAGCTTTAATATCGAATCGTTGCTCCACTTAATCACCAGCACGACAAAGATACTGCCGCCAAAAAGTATAAGAGAAACCCCCGTTTCTAAGAGAGAAGTAATAGGTTTTTGCATGATAGCGTGCAAAAAAACGGCATAAGCAAAAATGAAACAGCTGATTAACAATAATAGGAAAGTCCACCCGGTTACGTCAGTTTTCGAGCAGATGTTTTTTGTCATCTGCCATCCCCAGCAGAGCAAAATCAAACCTAAGATCACTAATAGAAATGCAATAGTGGGCACATTATTACCCCGATTTATTGATTGGTTTGTTATTTTTGTTCACCCAATAAACAACGTAGCTT
>NZ_WXWS01000374.1:0-3551 GCF_009904715.1 Vibrio sp. V42_P2S4T144
GTTGCATATGTGTTAATTCACCATTATTCTTTGCGCCCTAAGCCTAATGTCGAGGAATCTGTATCATGCCTTTAGTCTCTTGCCCCGTGTGTGAGAAACAAATCTCAAAACGCGCTCATGCATGTCCAGGATGCGGAGAGCCCGATCCGCTGCACCATCTAGCCAAATCAAAATTTATGTCGATGGTGTTTTGGATACTGGTGTTGGTTGGAACAGCGTATGCAGCATGGTTCTATGTTTTGCCTATGGTCATTGAATCATTGCGCTATCAGTAGTATTCAAACCGTCGTAGGTTGAGCTGCTAAAAAAATGCCGTAGAATGACCTCATACTTTTTGAGGAGACGATGTCGTGAAACTATTTTTTGCCTCAGACCTGCATGGCTCTTTGCCAGCAACTAAAGAAACCATTGATCTATTTTTGGCTTCTGGTGCGCACCACCTGATTTTGCTAGGAGATACGCTAAACCATGGGCCGCGAAACCCTATTCCGGAAGGCTACAACCCTCCACAGGTAGTAGACTTATTGAACCAATACAGTGATCAAATTATTTCTGTACGTGGCAACTGTGATAGTGAAGTAGACCAAATGCTATTGAAGTTTCCAATGATGATGGATTACTCATGGGTGCTACTTGAATCTGGCAAGAGAATCTTTTTGACTCATGGTCACTTGTACAACTCTGAAAAACGGCCGCCACTGCGTGAAGGTGATATCATCGCCCACGGTCATACACATGTTCCCGTCGCAGAGATGCAAGATGGAGCCATTATATTCAACCCAGGCTCGATGACATTCCCACGTAATGGCTTACCGAGAAGCTTTGGTACTCTAGAAGGCAATAAGCTAACGGTAAAAACGCCAGAAGGCGAAGTATTAGCACAAACCATGATTTAACGGTTTTACTAAGTAAAAAATAGGGAGCGAATTGCTCCCTATTTTGTGTCTGAATGTCCTAAATCGCGTTCTGGGTCGATAATGTCTCTTACGCGCTGTTTTAGCACCTTGGCTTCAGGAAAGCCGCTGTCTTTTTTCCGTTCCCAAATTTGCTGGCCATTACAGAAAATTTCGAAGCGACCACCTGTGTCCGGGTGTAAGCTGATTGTTTCTATTTCTTCGCTAAAAGTATGCAGTAATTCTTGCGATAGCCAAGTTGAACGCAACATCCAGTTGCACTGGCGGCAGTAATAAATATCAATGATTGCTTTATCCATGAAACTTTCCTTTTAATCTTTTTAAACCAGCAACTTGATGCCCACGGCAAACGTGAGAATTTCGAATGCAACTTTAATCACTCTGTTACTGTATCGAGTCGCGGCCCATGCGCCTAAACTGCCGCCTAGAAAAGAGCTTAACAATAAAACAGGTAACCAAGCCCAGTGAATAGGCGCCCCTGCCTGTACGACGGCAATGCCTCCAATGCCATTCCAAAACAGGCCGACACAAATCATGGTGTAAGCAACGGCTTGTTTGTAGTCGTAACCAAACCAGCGCACCAAAAATAGTGTCACGAGCAAACCAGAACCTGCGGTAAGAGATCCGTTAATGATGCCGATAAACAGTAAGCCAATTCCACCAATAACCCAACCGATAGGATGACGGTTACGTATTACTTCAGCTTGGCCTAGCGATGTCTTAAATCGCGAGTAGATACCTAGCGCTAGGATCATCGTACCGAGCATCTTTTCCGCGATACCATCAGGGATCTGTACAATTAAGTTAGCCCCTAAAATCACGCCAATACTACCGGACAAGATAAGGTAGAGCGCGATTTTCCATTTAATAGTGCCTGATATTAAATGCGTGCTTGCTGCGCCTAAGCCTAAAGCGACCGAAGCCACCTTATGTGTGCCTAGCGCAACGGAGAACGGTAAGCCGAGAAAGATGAGTAAAGGGAATTGAAGCAAGCCTGCTCCGCCACCGGAAAGTGAAGCCAGCGTGTTGGCGATTAGTGAACCGAAAAAGAGAGTAGTGGTATCTAGCCAATCCATAAGCAAAACAAAGGGGGCGTCTGCCCCCTTATCATCCAATCAAAATTAGTTTTTAAACAGTACCGAAGAACCGTGGTTCAAGCTAGTGAGCAAGAGTGTTTTTTCGTTCACGACGTCAATACGACGACTTTGCTCCGCATCTAGCTTAAAAATTTGAGTAATCAAACGTAGCTGTGCTTCGGAAAAGTCTTTTGATTGAGAAGATGAAATATCTTTAAACTCCGAAGGCGAGACCAACAAATAGTTGTCACTTACTTCCCAGCGGCCTTTTTCCGAGATATTTATCGTTGATTCTGCGGTTGAACCTTGAGCAAATAGTTTTATATTTGCTACGCGAATATAGTCACCATTAGGGAGATATTTCACGTTTGATTCAACATTAACTCGGCGTAGTGGGCCGACAGTATCGTCAGGCAAGCTGTCTGTAATGACTGTCACCATGGTCGACTGCCATTCGTTTGCTGTGAGGAGCTGCTCCACTTTTAGGTCACTTCCCCAATACAACCAACTGCTGAAAAGAACGGATACGGCCAAAACCGCAGATGCTAATTTAATCTTCATATTGGCCTCCTTTATTTGCAGATGTCTGTTGGATCGTTTTGACCTGCGAAAATACGCAGTGTTACGTTCTCGTAAGAGTGGTTACTGTCATGAATATAGTTCAGAATCAGCTGGTTATTTTGTCCACCAGTGGCAATCACTTCCACTGGCAACGAGTCTTCTGCATGGTGCTTCACGTAGCGCTCAATGCATTGCTCTATTGAAGGCAACCAGTTGTTGATTTGAGGGTGATTTACAGGTGTCATCACTGGTACATTTTGATACTCACCAATCTGACGGAATTGGGATTCCGCAGGGTTCGTGAATAACAATACGCAAACAGGAAGCAGCAGAGACAAAAAGATAATGACACGCGGTAGCCAGTTAATCGTGTTAGATGCTGGCTTCGGCTGAGTTTTAGTCGGCTCTACTTGAGGCTCAAGATCAGCAGTAGTATCGGTCACTATCTCTGTTGGTGGTGTATCGCTCGCTTCTAACTCCACTGCTGGCGCTTCGTGTTCAGAAGCGGTTTCTTCAACGTCAGTGTTAGAGTCAGTAGAAAATGGGCTCAAGCGTTCCACTGAACAAATGAGTTGGTAGCCACGTTTAGGTACCGTTTTAACAAACTCTGGAGATTTTGTTGAATCCTTCAACATCTTACGCAGAGTAGAAATCGCTTGAGTCAGGCTTGAGTCATCCACCTCAAAACCTTGCTCACGCCAAACAAACTCGTGAAGCTCGTTACGGGTTAAAACTTCGTTTGGTCTCTCTGCCAACATCAGAAGTATACGGCTTTCGTTGCTTCCTAATCGTACAACGTCGTTGCCGTTTTGTTGGTCAGCGAGCGAATTACTATTTGGATCAAAGGTGAACCTTTGAGCAAGTAGAAATTTGGTGCCAATGTTAGTCATTTAGTTCTTCTTAGATGGATGATGTTGTAATTATGGTGATTTATGTCACAAAATTACCGGGGCGCTTGGAGTGCGCACGACATTTTAGATGCTTTTAGACGGGTAGGATA
>NZ_WXWS01000208.1:0-3534 GCF_009904715.1 Vibrio sp. V42_P2S4T144
GCAGAAGACCGTACTCGCATCCGTCTTAACTTCCTAGGCAAACAGGAAATCAATGAAAACCTATACGGCGTTGGTTTTTGGGAAGGTGAGTTCAAAACAAAAGAAGAAGGTGCCGTAGATAACAATAGTGATCTTGAAACTCGTTACGCTTATGCAGGTCTGGGTGGCAAATACGGTGAAGTAACTTACGGTAAAAACGACGGCGCACTAGTGGTTCTTACTGACTTTACTGACATTATGGCTTACCACGGTAACACAGCAGCACTTAAACTGCCTGTTTCTGACCGTACAGATAACATGCTGTCTTACAAAGGCCAATTCGAGCAACTAGCTGTACGCGCTAGCTACCGTTTTGCTGATCGCACAACAGATGCACAAGGCTTTACAGACAACGAGGAAGATGGCTTCTCTCTATCTGGTGTTTACGCGTTTGCTAACACTGGTTTTGAACTAGG
Source organism: Vibrio sp. V42_P2S4T144 (assembly GCF_009904715.1). Classification (NCBI taxonomy): domain Bacteria; kingdom Pseudomonadati; phylum Pseudomonadota; class Gammaproteobacteria; order Vibrionales; family Vibrionaceae; genus Vibrio; species Vibrio sp. V42_P2S4T144. The sequence goes on from NZ_WXWS01000208.1 coordinate 456, forward strand.
TGCTGGTTACGCAGATCAAAACGACAGCGATGAGTTCATGCTGGTAGCTGCATACTCTGTAGGTGACTTCTACTTCGCTGGTAACTACACTGGCGCGGATATGGATGTTGCAGGTAAGACTTTTGATTACAAAGGCTACGAACTAGCCGCTGCTTACACTATGGGTCAAACTGTATTCACTTCTACGTTCAACAAAGGTGAACTAGAAGACGCAGATACTGTAGAAAACCTAGCTGTTGATGTAACTTACTACTTCAAGCCTAACTTCCGTGGCTACGCATCATACAACTTCGATCTAATGGATAACGAAGGCGCGGCTGAAAAAGATGAGCTAGCGCTAGGTCTACGTTACGACTTCTAAGTCATGACTCTTATCTAAGATACTGCCTTATTCTTAGTAAATAAAAACCCCTTACTGAAAAGTAAGGGGTTTCTTGTTTTCTAGCACTTCAAAGCTTCTTGATAAGCGATAGGGGTGATCAAATCTATCTTTTTAGTGTGAGCTTAGTACCATCAAATTTGAGGTGACTGAGGAGGTTTTTAGCGTTGTTTTTACCAACCTCATCAAACTCCATTCCGTAGCGAGCATAGTGCGTTGATTTTTGTAAATTACAAATACGACCTCGCAACGGCGCTAGCATACGACTTTCTCCGGGCATCGTTAGATCCAATGAAACGTGGTCACCAACCTGAAGTGGTCGGCTCATTGGTGATGTTACAAAACGACAGCCACTACGAGATAAATCTCTTATTTCGCATTCAGTTCGATAGGCTTCTAAACAAACACGCGCTCTCAAATTTACTTCGTAACGCACTTCTTTGCGAAGCTGAAAGACCTGCATAGTGTTGGGTAGGTCTAGCACCAAAATTGGGTACGGATCGCCTAGTCGATGCTGTAATTGGGCCCGAAATGGGATAACGGCCCCTTCACCTCGATGAGAGTAGGCTTTTACATTGATCCAAAAGCCTTCTTGAAAATAGAACTTCAAGTCTTCATCGGAGATGTTCGGAACCTCTATCAATGCAGTATTATTTGAGTGACAGCCAACAAATGTGCTGGTTGTAATAAACTTTGTACCAACGGGGGTGGTGACGTTTAAGCTCACTTCACTGCCATGTTCGACCATTGCCATTGCATCGGTGCTATTTAATGTACTTGCCTGACGTTCTGGTGCCTTCTTGCTTTGCAGAGGTAGCTTGCCGTCTCTGGCAATTGGGCTCATATTTCTCATTATAATTGTCGTACCTGATGTAAGAAGGTAATCGCGTGAGGCGAAGCAGCACTCTCGCATGGTATCGATTTTATTCAGTGATATAGTTTGATTCAATCAATCTGTAACAAAAATTAGAGAGCAAGATATGCATAAAGTAACTCATGAGACCACGAATAGTACATTCTGGGTTGATTTAGAGCAGGGTTATAAAGCCAAGGTGATTTATCAGCTTAAGGGTAATGTCATGCACATTACATCAACGGTTGTTCCTGAAGCACTGCGAGGTAAGGGGTACGGAAAAGTGATGATGGAAGCGGTGTTGCCAGAAATTGAGTCACTCGGTTATCAAATCAAACCAGTTTGCCCATATGTTATTCACTATATGGAGAAGAACCAAACGTGGTCACATCTGCTCGCATGATGAGTAACAACCACCAACGCTACCAAACTATTGGCCAGGAACTCAATCTCGGTAATTACCGCTCTGTAGAAGTCATACAATCGCTATGGGGAGGCTATGGGGAGTTAGTCCGAGTTACTTATTCTACTGGTTCGGTGATCATTAAGCATGTAAAACTCCCTAAGCCTTCAGAGCATCCTAGAGGCTGGAATACGGACCGTTCTCATCAAAGAAAGTTGCATTCTTATCAGGTGGAAGTGAATTGGTATGAGTATTTTTCCGGAGGGGTGGATACTCGCTGCCGAGTACCACAAGGTCTAAAAACGTTCCAATCGGAGAATGAATGGCTCATTGTGATGGAAGATCTCGCCGAGGTGGGCTTTCCAAAAGTCATCACAGATGCACAGCTAGAGCATCTACAAGCCTGCCTCACTTGGTTGGCGAACTTTCATGCGCGATACATCGATGTTCGTTCGGATAAGTTGTGGCATACCGGAACATACTGGCACTTAGCAACCAGACCCGACGAGCTTGAAGCATTGCAAGACACTGAGCTACAAAATGCGGCTCAATTGATTGATCAAACGCTTTCGCAAGCTAAGTTTAAAACACTAGTACATGGTGATGCCAAATTGGCGAACTTCTGTTTTGATGAAGAAGAATCAAGCGTTGCTGCGGTTGACTTTCAATACGTTGGATGTGGGTGTGCAATGAAAGATGTGGCACTGTTTATGAGTAGCGCCGTTAAGCCAGAACGTTGTGCAGAGATGGAAGTTTGGGTTTTGGATACGTATTTTGCTCAGTTGCAATACGCGCTAATGGTCTATCAACCGAATCTTGACCCTAATGAAGTCGAGCGTGAATGGCGTCCTTTGTTTGCTGTGGCTTGGGCAGACTTTCAGCGATTTGTGAAAGGTTGGAGTTCCGACCACTGGAAGATCAATCCCTACACAGAAGCATTGACTCGCAGAGCGTTGGCTTACTTACGAAAGTGAGTCGAAGTTTAAAAAGAAAAGCCTCCAATTAGTAGGAGGCTTTGTTTTATCTTTGGCCTGGTCTGATGCGCGCCATGTAATAGGTATTGATGAATTCACCATCACGGAAGGAACCGTCAATCGCTTCACCTTCAATTTGAAATCCATGCTTTTTATAAAGCCCAATGGCGGCGTCGTTATCGGCATTGACCTCTATTTGAATTCTTCTCACATTTAACCAGTTATCTGCTAGTTCAGTGACTGTTTCTATCAATTTGCTACCAATACCGAGTCCGTGGAAACTATCATGTACTCCGATGCCAAACGATGCCGTGTGCATCGTTCTTGGACGTAGAGAGTGGTGAAAGCCAATATTTCCGACGACTTTACCATCAATTTCAGCGACATAGCTATAAACACCATCAGGTATGTTTGACAATCTTTCCACCCACATCGCGAGCGAAGGCTTTGGGAGTTGCAGGGTTTCACGT
>NZ_WXWS01000007.1:0-3521 GCF_009904715.1 Vibrio sp. V42_P2S4T144
CGATAGGCCTAGGCGTACTTTCAAGCGTGTTTTTATTGGCTCAAGCAGCCCTGCTCGCCTCCATTCTGCACCAGTTAATCATTGACCAAGTCGACAAAGCCGACCTCATTTGGCATTTTGTTGGGCTCGGTGGCACGGTTATCGGTCGAGCTGCTTGTACCTGGGGTCGAGAGCTTGCCGGTTACCGTTGCGGGGAGCAAATTCGAGTTTATATTCGCCAACTCATTTTAGATAAAGTTCATAAACTTGGGCCAGCTTACATCAAAGGCAAACCTGCTGGCAGTTGGGCAACGCTCATCTTAGAGCAGGTAGAAGATATGCAAGATTTCTTCTCACGCTACTTGCCTCAAATGTCATTATCGGTACTAGTGCCTTTCATCATTTTGGTTGTCGTATTCCCAGTAAACTGGGCAGCAGGCTTGATCTTCCTGGTCACTGCACCACTAGTGCCTATTTTCATGGCACTGGTTGGGATGAAAGCCGCAGAAGCAAACCGTAAAAACTTTAAAGCGATGCAGCGTTTGTCGGGTCACTTTTATGACCGCTTGCAAGCAATGACGACCATTCGCTTATTCGATAGAACAAAATCTGAAACTGAGACGCTAAAGGGTGCTTCAGAAGTCTTTCGTACTCGTACCATGGACGTTCTGAAAATCGCGTTTCTGTCTTCCGCGGTGTTAGAGTTTTTCACTTCCATTTCTATCGCAATTACCGCTGTCTACTTTGGCTTTAGTTATATCGGGGAGCTGGACTTCGGCTACTACGGCACAGGTGTTACGCTCTTTGCTGGTTTGTTCATTCTGATTCTTGCTCCAGAGTTTTATCAGCCATTACGTGATTTGGGCACGTTCTATCATGCGAAACAGCAAGCGGTTGGGGCAGCAGAAAGCATTGTCGAGTTTCTGGATTTGGAAGTCGATCAAATCAAAGATGGTACCCAAGCGTTAGATAAAAACAGCCCTATCCATATTGAAGCGGACCAGTTAACCATTTTTAGTCCGGAAGGTAAGCAGCTCGCAGGTCCCCTATCCTTCTCTCTTGAAGCCAACAAAAGTACGGCTTTAGTTGGACCAAGTGGCGCAGGTAAAACAAGCTTGGTAAACACCATCCTCGGTTTCATGCCTTATCAAGGTAGCTTGAAGATTAATGGTTGTGAATTGTCGCAACTGGATCTAGCCACATGGCGAGAGGCAGTAAGCTGGATTGGTCAAAACCCGATGCTATTACACGGTAGCATTCGAGATAACATCACACTAGGTAAGCACAATATTCAGGATGCAGACGTACATTCTGTGTTGAATGACTCTCACGCTGCTGAATTTGTTGAAATGCATGGGTTGGATTATCCGATATCTGATCGTTCTGGTGGTTTATCTGTCGGCCAAGCGCAGCGTTTAGCACTGGCTCGCGCCATGCTACAAAATGGTCGTTTTTGGTTATTAGATGAACCAACCGCAAGCTTAGATGCTCGCAGTGAAAAACTCGTGATGGAAGGCATTAACAAGTATGCGCATGCCACAACGAATTTGATGATTACTCACCAACTTGCGCCTTTACAAAACGTATCGCAAATTCTTGTTATGCAGGACGGCCAGATTGTTCAACGTGGTGATTACGCCACACTGTCGACAGAATATGGCTTATTTAAAGACATGTTGGAAGCGAACCTCGCACAACGTGAAACAGACAAGGGGAACTTAGATGCGTGATTTACTCCCTTATCTAAAACTCTATAAGAAACACTGGTTTGGTCTTTCGCTAGGTATGCTACTGGCATTTCTGACCTTAGCGGCATCTATTGGCTTATTAACGCTATCAGGTTGGTTTATTTCAGCCGCAGCGGTGGCAGGCTTGACGGTTGCTCGTGAGACCTTCAACTACATGTTACCAGGTGCCGGGGTACGCGGCGCTGCAATGGCTCGAACCGCAGGTCGATGGGGAGAACGTGTCGTTAGCCACAATGCAACGTTCAAGCTGCTTACTGATCTACGTATCTTCTTCTTTAAGAAACTTGCACCACTGATTCCGGGTCGTGTTTCTACGATGCGTGATGCCGATCTGCTCAACCGCCTAGTAGCGGACGTAGATGCGATGGATCACGTTTACCTTCGACTTATCAGCCCTGTCGTGATTGGTGTTTTTGGCATATTGAGTTTAACGGCTGTCCTGGCGTTCTTTGATTGGCATCTCGCGCTGCTGCTTGGCTCGATTCTTACCGTCATGTTGTTTGTATGGCCAGTGTTGTTCTATAAACTTGGTAAAAGTAATGGCGAGAATCTCACTCATCATAAAGCGCAATTGCGAGTGGCGACACTGGACTGGCTTCAAGGCTACAGTGAACTGAGTATCTTTGGAGCAGAAGAACGTTATCGTAATCTCATTCTAGAGAAGCAGAAGCAGTTGCTGTCTAACCAATTTGTGAACGCGAAGTTAACGGGCATGGCTTCAGGCCTGCTTATGCTGGTGAACGGCCTTACACTGGTTGTGATGCTTTGGTTTGCTGCAGACGGCGTAGGTGGTCGTGCTCCTGATCCTTGGATTGCGCTGTTTGCGTTTGCAACCATGGCGAGCTTTGAGATTCTGATGCCTATCGCGGGCGCATTCCAGTATCTCGGTCAAACGTTGACCTCTGCTCGTCGTTTAAATGAAGTAATTTTGGCTGAACCTGACGTTGTCTTCCCTGAGCAGTCGAAACATAAAGACACAACGTTAGACATTGAATTCGACAACATAGATTTTACTTACCCTGACGGTCAGCAAAAGGTGCTGAAAGACTTGTCACTCTCACTACCGTTGGGCACTAAAACTGCAATTGTAGGTCAAACAGGTTCAGGTAAATCAACACTGATTCAGCTTCTTTGTCGCTACTGGGATGTAAACCAAGGTGAAGTTCGAATCGGTGGTACAAAACTGCAAGATTGGAGCGAGTCGGACCTGCGAGCAGCAATGACAGTGGTCAGTCAACGCGTAGATGTACTAAACGGGACACTACGTGACAACTTACTCATGGCCGCTCCGGACGCAAGTGATGAGCAACTGTCTACTATTTTACAAAAAGTCGAGCTTGGCGGACTTCTTGAAGAGCCGGGTTTAGACGCTTGGTTAGGCGACGGCGGTCGTCAGTTATCTGGTGGTGAGAAACGCCGAATCGGTATTGCTCGAGCATTGCTACGTGATGCCCCAATCCTACTCTTAGATGAGCCGACTGAAGGCCTCGATAAGCGTACGGAACAAAAAGTGATGGCGCTTTTCAATGAACACTTTGCTAATAAGACAGTAGTATTCATTACACACCGACTGATAGAGTTAGAAAGTATGGATAGCATCTGTTTGATGGAACAAGGTGAGATCATCGAACAAGGCGACCATCCAACGCTACTCGCTCAAAAAGGTCGTTACTACCAGCTATTACAATCTCTATAATTCGATTTTCAGTGACGAGAAGGGCTCATCAAACGATGAGCCCTTTTGTTATTCCTGTATTATTAGTTACCTAATTAAGCACGTATACAGTGCTGATT
>NZ_WXWS01000460.1:0-3502 GCF_009904715.1 Vibrio sp. V42_P2S4T144
AAGAGCTGCATAAAACGCTGGTGCGTCAGCTTTGATCTCTGATACATCAATTTTTTCCATTGGTGTATTTTCTTTCTTATCTAAGTATTTGTTCCAGAAGAACGCTGCCGCTGCCATGACGATGATTGCGCAAATAGAAACAGGCAACACAGTTTGTACCGCAAACACATCAAGCTCTAAACCAGACTTTTCTGCTGCGATAACAACATCACCAGAAGTAGGAGAAAGGATGATTGCCGCTGGAGAGGCACACACTGCAACGGCTGCTGGACGAGAAATGCCCATCGCGACCATCATTGGGAATAATGTCGCCATTAATAGTACGCCAAGGCCTGTTGCAGAACTTACCGCAAGAGACATTAAACACGCCACAATGTAAGCCGCTACCAAAAGGACGTAAGGAGACTTGATGACAGAAAGCGGTTTAGAGAACTGTTTCACTACCACGTTGTTCGCGCCGATATGAGTCATGTATGACGCAAAACCACAAAGCAGCATGATTTGCATACCAAGACCGCCACCGCGGTATTGAAGCATGTATTTCACGTATTCAAGCGCATCTGTCACCATGTTACCAGTTGAGGTGATTTTTGACGGCAGCACGTCGTGCCCCAAAACGCCAGTCATAAGAAGTAAAGCAATACCAGCTGTCAGTAACACGCCTGCAGCTTTATAGCCTTTGACAATAAAGTAACCCACCGCAATGGTAACCACTAAGCCAATTAAGAGCTCTAACATAGGGATCTCCGAATGTTATGTAAAAAAGAAAGAAACTGTTTCAGTTTATGACAAGGAATTTACAGAATTCTTAGCTGTGGCACGAGACAAATATGGGGCTTGCATGATCTGAGACAAATAATAATTTAATAAATAATTTCGTTAGATTGTATTGTTGGAATTTGGTTTTCTAAGTGTTATGTGCTGGTTTGAAGCTATTTATAGGAAGGAAAATATGACTAGGAAAGTGAATGAATAATGAGTGAATTGATTCACAATAGGAAAAAGACTTTACTCAATAAGCAATTATTGGAAAACACTCTTCACAACAAAAAAGCTTCGCCGAAGCGAAGCTAAGTAATCGTAAGAATGAGGATAAACTATGCGTATCGACGAACCATAAGGTTCCAACTACGCTGCTGCCGTTCGAACTCTGCTTTAATTTGCTGATACTTCATTTTTGTTACAGAACATTCGTATTTTTTTACCACACTGGCAGTTTTGGCACCGAGTACTTCTTTGCGCATCTCGTAGTATTCCTGCATGTGATGAACTAAAGTATCAAACTCTTGCTGTAGCTGATCGAGGATCGTTTGCGTGTTCGGTTTCGATTCTAGCTTTTCTCTTGCTTTCTTCAAAAGTTGACTCGCACGGGCTTTTTCAATTCTAAATGTAGGCGTTGTGCGCAACTTAGATGTGAGTCCTAGCCAAGAACATGACTTTATCAACCACTTCGTTGGGTCGTAATGCCACCAATACACGCCATTGCGATAGTCATTCTCGAAAATATGATGGAAATTATGGTAACCCTCTCCAAATGTGAAAAAGGCGAGTACACCATTATCGCGAGCAGTGTTTTTGTCTGTGAAAGTTTGCTTACCCCAAATATGTGCGAGGGAGTTAATGAAAAAAGTTGTATGGTGACTCATAAAGAGTCGAGCTGCACCAACGACCAATAACATCCCCCAGATATCACCGTAGATCAGTCCTAGTATGACTGGGAAACCAATATTAGTCAGTAGGGCAAGTGGAACATAATACTTATGCTGCCACATGACGATTTTATCGCGCTTTAGGTCACGGCAGTTTGTATATTCGTTTTCCTTTGATTTATTGTAATCACGTAACATCCACCCAATGTGAGAATACCAAAAACCCCGCTTGGCTGAGTACGGATCTTTATCGTTATTGTCGACATGTTTGTGATGCACACGATGATCAGAAGACCAATGTAATGCACTATTTTGCAAAGAAAATGCTCCTCCAATCGCAAAAATGGCGCGCAAAATAGGATGAGCTTCGTATGTTTTGTGGCTCCAGAGACGATGATAGCCTGCTGTAATAGAAAGGTTAGTAAAACTAAATGCAATCACTCCCCAAATTAGATGTTCCCAACCCAGCCCAAAATGATATGCATACCAAGGCATTACAATAAAAGTTAGAACAAAACTGGCAGAAAATATTAATGTATTCAACCAGATAACAGGTGGTTTGTTTTGAGTCACAGGTGTATCCCTAACTTTGAGCTAACAACTGTTCGCCAGAATATCAGCGTACACATGTAAGTCAAATTAAAGTTAGACAAATGTGACTATTCCTTTGGGTGTAGATTAAGGAACTTGATGGGATATTTTGCTTTTAATTGAATAATGAGTAGTATTAAAAAATGAGCTCTGGCTTAAGGTGTATAAAATCTGCCAAGAAACAAGTGTTATAAAGGTGGAATATACCGAGACTCTATAAAGAAGCAAAAATGTAAGAAAATAGGAATACGTAATGGATTTACGATTAGCGGAATATAAGGACTACGAGCGCATTGCGCATCTTCATGCGGATAGCTGGAAGCGTCATTACCGTGGCATTCTTAGTGATAACTATCTTGAGAAAGAAGCGATTGACGACAAACTACTGATTTGGCAAACCCGTTTGACCAACCCACCATTCAATCAGCACATTGTCTTGGCGGAGGAGGGAGGTTTGCTACTTGGCTTTGTTTGTGTGTTCGGCAACCATGATTTCGAGCGTGGAACCTTTATTGACGCATTGCATGTTGATGACAGTTACCGTGGTCGTGGGATTGGTAAGCAGCTATTACTTGCTGTCGCAGAATGGCAACAGCAGTACTTTAAAGACACAGGTCTTTATTTAGAAGTTGTGTCGCAAAACATTTCTGCGATTGAATTCTATCGCCACATTGGTGGACAAGAGGATCAAGAGCGAACTTGGCGCGCACCTGATGGCAAAGAGGTGTTAGAAAAAGTATTCCGTTGGAAGAACGCCCAGTCATTAGTTAGTGGGATTGAGGAAAACGTGATTTACTCCTAACCTAGCGTTCTAAAACATTAGATAAGAGCAGTCTCAACACTGCTCTTTTTTGTTTATGCACCCTAACGTTATGTTTTATTGAAAGCTTTCTAGAAGTTAACCCCCATGGCTTTTAGTTCGAGCTCACATTGCTGAGCATTTTCAAACTGAATAGCAGCCATGCCAACTGCTCGGGCACCTTCAACATTGTAAGGCATGTCATCAAGAAATACTGTCTCTTCGGGGTTAAGCTGATACTTTGAAAGTAGAGTTTGGTAGATCTCCGCTTGTGGTTTTAGTAATTGAACTTCAGAAGAGATGATTGCTCCATCAAACAGTGGCCAAAACTCATAGGTAGTACGAAGATGTTCCACAATTTCGTTGATGTTGTCTGTGAGCGCATATACGCCATATCCGGCTCTTTTTACTCGTTTTAACAGCTCTATACTGCCGTAAAGTAATATTTGAGTGTGTTTTACAT
>NZ_WXWS01000354.1:0-3484 GCF_009904715.1 Vibrio sp. V42_P2S4T144
ACATCTTACCTACCTGTGCGTATTGCGAAATGGAAAATCTACGTAAATTAACAATTTAAGTATTTGTCTTAACTACAGATGAATCAAGCGGTTTTTATGTAGGAATTATGTTTATGCGATGTAAGTATCCACTGATGTTTATTGGCAGTTAAGGTGTTGCTGAGTACTTATTTAAACAAGCAGTGAAGTGATATAGGAAGGATAAGTAAAAAGTATACTAAAGCCCCAGGTGTCAACCGGGGCATGGTTTAAAGTTCGGTACAGACTTGGTTTCTGCCATTGGCTTTGGCGCGATAAAGAGCTTTGTCTGCACGATAAAAAGTTCGCTGAGTATTCTCGCCTTCTCGATGCAAGGTAATCCCTATGGATACGGTCAGCCCCCGCTCACCAAGAATATCGTCCCAACCATATCGATAAATCCGTTCACGATAATTCTCGGCATGCATTTCTGCGCGTTCCAGTTGGGTATTCTCAAGGATCACGAGGAACTCTTCACCACCAAATCGTACGCACGATGCGCCTTTAAATCTGAAGTAGGACGCCAGTTCCTGTGACACACTTTTGATCGCTTTGTCGCCCACCAAGTGGCTTAGTTCGTCATTGATGGATTTGAAGTGATCGATATCGATGACCATCAATGCAAATGCAGTATCGTGCAGAAGTAGATCTTTTAGTTTAACTTCTAACCAGCGTCGGTTGTGTAAAGACGTAAGTGGATCGGTAAAGACGTCCTGCTGTAGCTGAGCAACAGTATTTTTATGCTGCTTGGTGGTTTCTTTTAGTTCTTTGTTTTCTAGCTCTGACAAAATGAGTTTGAGTTGTAACTCAAAGCGTGAAAGTCGGCGTAGTTGAGCAGACCCTAACTCACCGATCGGAATATGTTTTACAAGATCAGATTCGATTCTATGCGCTTTTTTTTCACAATTTAATGCTTCTTGATACAACCCTTGAGAGGCGTAAACTTGACTCATCGCGTTATAAAAATGCTGAGTAACGATAGGAGATAGCTGCTTTTGAATCCTTTTACTGATGGAGTCCAACGTTAAATTAGCTAAAGAAGTGTGCCCTACACCGTTTAGACAATACGCAGTCTCAATTTTGACCATCGTGGATAACCAGTATGTCGTGGCACTACCCGTTGTATACTGAACATTCGAAATAGCCAGCAACGCATTGGGGTAGTCTTCTTGCAGACGATGTAATTTGGCTCGGTAGAGGTGAATTTGTGCGGCGAGGTTTTTATCACTGACGAGAATGCTCAGTTCTTCACATTCACTCAATAGCTCTTTGGCGTCTGCGGTACGGTTCAAGCTGATATAACAGGCAAGCATGTACAGCTTGTAACGAAGGCGTAGGGATCGACTGCCAATAGCGTGATCGATAGCATCTATTTTTTGATAATAACGTAATGCACGTTGGTGATCCCCATAGGCATCGCACAAATTACCCATTCCAATAATGGCCAATACGTACTCATCAATATAGCCGTACTCGACGGCGATATTGGTTGAAGCAACATACTCGGTTAATGCCGCATTGTAGTCACCTACTTCAACTAAACGCTCACTCAAGCTTGCTTTCACAGAAAGAATATCTTCCACATCTTCTGGTAAAACAAGTAACTCAAGGGCTTGTTTCAATTCACTAATGCTGTCGTTGAGCTGTTTGATCTCTCTTCGATACTCGGCGCTAATGATATAGCAATGCGCTTTCTCTCGGTTTGTTGACGCAATATGTAACCCTATGTGTTCCCATAGCGTAATCGCTTCTTCACCTGAAACGGAAGAAGGATCGATACCTGCGTCAGTCACCTTGCTAAGCAGTTGTTCCATTCTTCATTACCTCAATATAACTTTCTTCGAGCTGTTCTAACGTGAATGGGAAGGTCAGGATATCTTGCAAATACAGTATCGGTTTCGGGCCTTTGATTCCGCGTCGCTTCCATGGATAGATGTCTAACATCGCTTGGACAGTGCGGTAGACCTCTTCTGCTGCTTGACCTTTTTCTGCAATTAACATTGCTAGCCTGTTACTGGAAATTCTCGAGATGAGGTCGCTGGAGGTTGTTAATGCATGAACGAGCTCGGTACAAACATCGAGAACTTCGGGGTTTGAATGCTGAATCATAATGATGGCGTGGTTAGAGCGTTTGAGCTCCGTTTTAAACAAAACTAACTGTTCCCACCAGTAGGTCTCAGAAACGACATTAGAGAACTGTTTTTCAGGGTCGTATTCGTGTTGAGAGCGAATATGATTGATCAGCTTACGTGCTCGCTGCTCTAGTTGGCGTTTAGAGCCTCTTGCTTTATCCATGCTGATTCGATGAGTTTGTTCTTTGAGCATTTTGAGTGCGTGCTTACGGTATTTCTTGAACGCGTTAAACGCAGACTCAAAGTCACCTTGTTCTTCAGCGACTCGTGATTGTTGGAAGCAAATTTGGCTGAGTAGCTCACCGTGGTCGAAACTGAGTGCAGACTCTTCTGCTGCAAGTAGCAACTTGGCAGCGCTGTCTGTATTTTGGCGCAAAAGCTCAAGTCTTGCTCGGCTAATAAAAGAGTGTGCTTTCATCCAAACGAGGTCATGCTCAATGGCAAGCTGGTGGGCTTTTTGGGTGGCTTCTTCGGCCGCATCAAGGCGTTCTAGTCCAAGCAGTGCTAACCCTTTAAAGTCCCAGATCTCGGCTTGCCACGTACTGTCATCATGATCTTTTAATACTTCGGTTGCTCCATCCAGTACCGTAAGCATCTCGACAAACTTATTTAGTAAGTAATAGTCCCAAGCTAATAGGATGCGCGCTTTGCCTTCTAACCAAGCAATACGAACATTGTTTGCCACTTTAACGGCTAACTCATGAGTTGAAGCGGCAAGTTGGTGTTCATTAGTGATGCGCCATACATTACCAAGCCCAATTAGAGATTCGATTTGAATTTCAACATCATCAACAAGAGCAGATTGTTCGAGCGCATTAATCCAATATTGTTGCGCGGAATAATACTTTGCTTGGCCCCAATATTGGAGTGCAAAAAGATGGAGAATTTCCGGGAGATGATCGTCGGTTTCAAGCTGTGTTTGTTTGCTGTAAGCGTCTTTGACGAGTTTTAAGCCTTGTCGGTAATCCATTAGGCACCAACAGCATTGCGCCATGATGAGTAAGGCTTTGATCTCTCCGTCCACAAATAAAATTTGTTCCGCGCGGATACGATATTGCTGCGCAACATTAAAGGTATGTTTAGGGGCCGATTTTATTTGGCCTTTAAGCTTAGTGAGATCATCTTCTAGCTGAATTTGGTTTTTATCCAACGTTCACATCCATGACTATCGAACTGGAAATCACACCTAATATTAAGTGGTTAGATGCATGTTTCTTTACCAAAGCGATGCGGATAACATTTTGGTAAACGATCAGGGGCCGTAATGTATACCGTTACAACCCCTAATTACTACATCTAAATTACCAATAGAATAGCTACGATAGGAGCTGTTT
>NZ_WXWS01000070.1:0-3480 GCF_009904715.1 Vibrio sp. V42_P2S4T144
GTTATGATTTGATTGCACTTTTATTGCTGGCGAGAATAAGTGCCCCTTCTCATACCACTTATAAAAAGAAAGGTTTATCTTTTTTGAGGTTTTTCCTCTCCGTTGAAGACTGTGTTTTTTTCAAAAAGTTCCTGAATTGTTTCTTGACCCTAAATGTAAGTAAACATTTCAATTTGGCAGGGAAGTTTGGCCTAAAAATAGCGAATCATCAGCTATTTGTGAGCTCACTCTCTCTAAAGCATTTCTTATTGTAAGGTTTTTATTTCTCGATTTCTTGAAGGCTAAGTAAACGATTGCTTTTTAGGTTTTGTCTGAGATCTTTTCACTCGGTTGTCAGGAACTAATCAAATAAAGTGTCGGCAGTTGTTACACAAAGGTAAAACTAATCTGGTGGAAACGATGCCTCGGATAGCCTTTGTATTCCTCTCTTTGTTCATCATTTCGTTTTTACGAAAGTGAACCAAAGCCGGGTCTAAAACTGACTAACCAACTAATAAGTAATGGATTTAGAAATGAATAAAAAATTATTAGCAGCGGCAATCGCGGCAGCAACTTTCGGTACTCAAGCAGTTGCAGTGGAACTATATAATAACGATGGCACAACATTTTCGATGGGCGGCCACGTTTCTGTTAATTTAAATGGATCAGAGCAAGGTGACACGGATGTGGGTACTAACTCTCCTCGTATCAATATCTCTGCGACACAGGATTTGGGTAATGGCTTCACCGCAGACGCACGTGGTGAATGGGCGCTAAACTACTTAGACGGTGGTGAAGAGTCGTTTAAAACTCGTCTAGGTTACTTAGGTATAACTCATGAGGTTTATGGTCGTGCAGTAGGTGGTACGCAATGGTCACCTTACTACGATGTCGCAGGTATTGCAGATATGCCAATCGCGTTTGCCAACGACTTCATCTATGACGATCATGGAAACCTTGGCACTGGCCGTGCGGATAAAATGCTTTCTTACCGTAATGCCATCGAGTTGGGTGAAGCGGGTGTGATCAACTTTGGTCTTGGTTGGCAGGGTGCAAACGATGATTACACGCGCAACGATGCTGGAGTTATAACTGGCGGTGCTAAATACGATGACCGTGTGCAAGCTGCGCTTTCTTACTCAATCATGGGCGCTAAAATCGGTTATTCATACAATGGCGGTGATTTCCAGCACCCTGCATATGCAGGTAAGCACACGGCGGAATCACACGTTGTATCAGCATCTTACGGTGCGTACGGCCAAGGCCTATTCCTTGCTGCGGTTTATGGTTCAAACGAAAACATGAACTTCAGTGCAAAAGGCGACCGTTTAGAAGAAAGTGATGTGTACGAAGCGATCATCGCATACGCTCTAGCAAACAGCCTAAACTTGAGTGTTAACTATGAGATGGTGGAAGGTAAAGAGTTTAAGAGCTCTAAAACAGAAACTGCTCGTGAAGAAATGGCACTACAAGCAGAATATAACTTCACGCCTAAATTTGTTGGTTACGCGGGTTACCAGTTTGACCTAAATGACGACAATGGTCGTGAAACTGATGACAAATGGGCGTTAGGTGCTCGTTACTACCTATAATAGGGTTTAGCGAGAACTATTATTCAAGCTCATTGATCTAAAGCCAGCCTCGTGCTGGCTTTTTTGTCTATTTGTTTTACAAATACTTTGCTGTTTCAATTAGATGATACAAAACTCAAAACGGGGTGAATGTCTTATTTTTTACACTAGAGGTTGCTATTTAGTGTCGTTAAGTCAATAGGTTAGATTATGATGGGATTTTTGTTTTGCAGGGAAGAATGATGAGTGTTATTCAAGTTGAAGAAAAGAAAGTAGAAGTGGGTAAAGTGCTTTGTGTTGGACGAAATTACGTTGAACATATTCATGAGCTTAATAATGCAATGCCTGAGCAAATGGTGGTATTTAATAAACCCGCAACTTCCGTATCAACAACTCTGCGTTCATTCCATCAAGAGCCCCTTCATTATGAGGCTGAAATCTGCTTTTTGATCAAGGATGGACGTTATTCAGCGGTTGGTTTGGGATTGGATCTGACCAAGCGTGGTTTGCAATCCTCGCTTAAAAATCAGGGGTTGCCGTGGGAGCGAGCTAAGGCATTTGATGGCTCTGCTGTGTTTAGTCGGTTTGTCTCTTTGGATAACATTGATATCAATGATCTTAACCTTGAGCTCTTAATCAACTGTGTTCGTGTACAAAAAGGTCACGTTAACCAAATGCTCTATCCGCCGCTAACTATCCTGGATGAATTAACCAGTTACACAACACTTCAAGATGGCGATGTAGTGATGACCGGTACACCAAAGGGCGTTGGTGAGGTACATGAAGGTGACATCTTCCTTGGTCGATTAAAGTGTGGCGATGTCACCTTGTTGGAGATTGAGTGGTTGGCGGATTAAAGCCAAATTCGTAGAACGAGAAATACCACCATACTGATAACCGTCGTTAAAAGAACATTTTTAGTAAAATACGCGATTAAAGCAGCCAGTACGGCAGCCAGTAAAAATGGGTTTTGCACATTGACGCTGAGCTCCCCATCGGGAATGAAAACGATAGGTGCCCAGATCGCAGTCAGTACTGCGGGGCTAGCGTAATTGAGTACTTTTTGAGTGCGCGTCCCTAATCGCAATGGTAGCTTGGGTTCTAAAAACAAGTAGCGGCTGGTGAAAACAAGTACCGTCATCAGCAAAATAGCCAACATGATCATTAGCGTTTCTCCTTTACTTGTTCCACAAAGTAACCAGTAAGCATGGCTAAAATGCTTGAAATCATCAAACTTCCCTCAATTTGATAATAGGTTAGGGCAACTGAGCTCACCAAAGCCACAATAACACTCGCGAGCACTGCTGCATTTTTAATGGTGGGTACTACTATCGCGATAAAAGTTGCGGCTACAGCAAATTCCAAACCCATTTCGTTCAGTTCAGGGATTAGACTTCCCGCAATAATGCCCGTCAATGTCGCGACATTCCAAAACAGGTAAAAACTCAGACCAGCCCCAAGTGCATACCAGCGATTAAACTGTTTATCGGAATGGTGGCCTACAATCGCAAACAGCTCGTCAGTAAGTAAGAAGCCGAGTGATAATCGCCATTGTAGAGGGAGCGGTGCAATTTTACTGCGCATCGATACACTGTAGAGGAAGTGTCGAGAGGTGATAAAAAACGTTGTCAGTAACATGGTCACTAGACCTGCTCCCGTTTTAATCATTCCCATCGCGACGAGCTGTGCAGAACCTGCGAACAAAATGGCGGATAGTGCTTGCCCTTCCAAAGGGTGAAGCCCAGTATCAATTGCGAATGAGCCTGCGAGTAAGCCCCAAGGGAGCACTGCGATACTCAGAGGCATCATCGCAAGTGTACCTTGCCAAAATAGCGTGGCTTTTGATTCTTTTTGTAACTGCAAAGAGTGGTCCATAGTTTCTTCTTATTTATTCCTAAATCAGATTACCAAGATAGCTCGGTAGTGGCAT
>NZ_WXWS01000570.1:0-3471 GCF_009904715.1 Vibrio sp. V42_P2S4T144
GTATGCTATGGTGCGGCTGTAAGTGAAATGAGGGAAACATGAACCGATACCGTCAACTGGCTGAGCTGTTCAAAACGCAGATTCAGCAAAATACTTGGAGAGCAGGGGAAAAGCTGCCATCAGTGCGTGTAACAAGCCGAAACCATTCTGTCAGCGCAGGTACGGTATTACAAGCTTATCAGCTGCTCGAAGCACAAGGTTGGGTCGCAGCGAAACCTCAGTCTGGATACTTTGTTACTGCGGAGTTGGACCGCTTCGAACCGAGTTCTCCAGCCACTTCCGTTTATCGCTCTAGCATCAACGATGAACTTTACGACTACCTCAAAAATCAGGCCTCACCGAATGCGGTGAAGTTTGGCTCCGCGTTTCCAGACCCAGCATTGTTCCCATTAGAAGCGCTAAACCGCAACCTAGCCAGCTCAGGCAGGAAGATGGGGGCAGAGACGTTATTGGATAACTTGCCGCCGGGCTGTGAGTCTCTACGCCGTTTGATTGCTCAACGGTACATCCAACAAGGTATGGTGTTTACCCATGATGATATTGTCGTTACTTCTGGCGCATTAGAAGCGTTGAATTTGAGCCTTCAGGCCGTGACCCAGCCTGGAGATACTGTTGTAGTTGAATCACCGACGTTTTATGGCGCACTTCAAGCGATTGAACGTTTAGGTCTAAAGGCGATAGAAATAACGGTGGATCCGTTAACTGGACATTCAGTGGATCAAATTGAAGCGACTTTTACCGACAATGATGTTCGCGCATGTTGGTTAATGACTAACTTTCACAATCCAACAGGAACCTTATTAAGTGACGGGCAGAAGCAGCGTATCGTCGAACTGGCTGACAAATACGATGTGTACTTGATCGAAGATGATGTGTATTCAGAGCTTTATTTTTCTGAAAAAAAGCCAAGCTCACTTAAAGCTTTTGATACACAAGAGCGCGTATTGCATTGTGGATCATTTTCAAAAAGCCTTTGCCCTGGCTATAGGCTGGGCTGGGTGGTAAACAAACGCTTCAATGCGCAACTTCAAAAGCTGCAACTTATCTCGACGTTGTCAGGCAGTGCACCAATCCAGCAGGGTATCGCGCATTACTTGCAAAACGATAGTTATGATAGCCATCTTAGAAAACTGCGAAAGAATCTTGAGCAGCGGCAATTGGCGTTTATTGAACTGGTTGATAAGTACTTTCCCCAATCGATTCGTTACACGCAACCGGAAGGCGGCTATTTTCTTTGGATAGAACTGCCGAAAACAAAGTGCGGAAAAGCGATTTATCAAAAGTTATTGGAAGCGAACATCACTGTAGCATTTGGTCAGTTGTTTTCTGTCGCTCCAAATTATGAGAACTACCTGAGGCTTAATACATCGTTACCTGTAAATGATGAATTAGAACAAGCCGTGAAGACGGTCGGAGAATTACTTCATTAGCCAACTGTTTACCTGTTTTTTGCTCAAACTGTATCAGTGGACGATACCGAAGCTGTGTTTCAATCATGGGCAGACAACCATTTAGGTTAGGAGCCGTAATGAAAAAGCAGTTGGTAAAGCATGAACTTAGGTTGATGGGTGTTGCTATTTTTAGCGCATTTTTGTTGGTGTTTGCACACTTGATATTGGCGAAATCTTTTTCTCATATGGTTTGGACGGAATACACTGCTGCCGTTATCCCATTTGTGATGTTTGGCTTGTGTGTGGTTGGAGTAAAATACGCAGCGCGAGCAGATGAGGATGACGACGAAAATAACAACTAGAGTGTATACACCGGTTGCTAGAAAATCATTCGTACAAATAAAAGACCTCCACATGGGAGGTCTTTTTAATTCGATATCACTAAAAAGTGATTAGAAGTTCGCAGAGCGAGGAGTACGTGGGAATGGGATCACGTCACGAACGTTGCCCATACCAGTTACGTAAGATACTAGGCGCTCGAAGCCTAGTCCAAAGCCTGCGTGTGGCACTGTACCGTATTTACGTAGGTCGCGATACCAGCTCATATGTTCAGGATCGATACCCACTTCACGCATACGTGCATCTAGAATGTCTAGGCGCTCTTCACGCTGAGAACCACCGATGATTTCGCCGATGCCCGGTGCTAGAACGTCCATTGCTGCAACTGTTTTACCGTCATCGTTAGCACGCATGTAGAATGCTTTAATGTCTTTCGGGTAGTTCTTAACGATTACAGGTGCTTTGAAGTGTTCTTCAGCAAGGAAACGCTCGTGCTCAGAAGACATATCGATACCCCATTCAACTGGGAATTCGAACTCACGGCCTGAATCAAGAAGAATCTGGATTGCGTCAGTGTAGTCAACCTGTGCGAAGTCAGAAGAAACGAACTGCTCTAGACGAGTGATTGCTTCTTTATCGATGCGTTGAGCGAAGAACTCAAGGTCATCACGACACTCTGCAAGCACCGCTTTAAACACGTACTTGAGCATGTCTTCAGCCAGTTTCGCTACATCATCCAGTTCTGCGAACGCAACTTCAGGCTCAACCATCCAGAACTCTGCTAGGTGGCGGCTTGTATTTGAGTTTTCAGCACGGAAAGTAGGGCCGAAAGTGTAAACTTTGCTTAGCGCACAAGCGTAAGCTTCTGCGTTTAGCTGACCAGATACGGTTAGGAACGTCTCTTTACCGAAGAAGTCTTCGTTGTAGTCCACTTTACCAGCGTCAGTGCGAGGAAGGTTTTCCATGTCTAGCGTAGATACGCGGAACATTTCACCAGCGCCTTCAGCATCTGAAGCCGTGATCAACGGCGCAGATACCCAGAAGTAACCTTGCTCGTGGTAGAAGCGGTGGATTGCTTGAGATAGGCAGTTACGTACACGTGCTACTGCACCGATTACGTTTGTGCGCGGACGTAGGTGCGCAACTTCACGTAGGTACTCGATTGAGTGACGAGTTTTTGCCATTGGGTAAGTTTCAGCATCTTCAACCCAACCAACCACTTTAACGTCAGTGGCAGCAAGTTCGAAGTCTTGACCCTTTGCAGGAGATTCAACAATCTTACCAGTTACTTCAACAGAGCAGCCAGTCGTTAGCTTTAATACTTCCTCTTCGTAATTATTAAGATTATTTGGGACCACGGCCTGAATCGGGTCGAAACAAGAGCCGTCATATATGGCAAGGAAAGAGATTCCAGCTTTGGAATCACGACGTGAACGGATCCAGCCACGAACAGTCACTTCGCTGTCTACTGCTAGCTGACCTTTCAATACGTCTGATACAGGCGCGTAAGTCATGTTTTCAATATTCTCCATTGAGGTAAAAATTCAACTCAACGCTTACTTAAAGTACTTGTCTAATAACATTTTTGTTCAAAAAACAAGCTAAGCGCTGAGTTGGGTAGCATTTTACAGATTCAACGAGACATATTACCTGTCAATTCGCTCGCATCAACCTTTATATTCGTTTTGATGGGGAGAATCTCTCTATTTATTCACTCTTTTGTGCTCTGAAAGTGTGAATT
>NZ_WXWS01000511.1:0-3462 GCF_009904715.1 Vibrio sp. V42_P2S4T144
GTTATTATTCTGTTTGTATCGAACGCGTCTCATTACTTCAAGTGTTTTGTAATTTAAATACTAAATTTCATTACATATAACGCTAAGTAATGAATGATTGTCGCTCTGTGCTCGAAAAATAACAACGCAACACCGTACTAGACTGAGGTCTAACCAGGTAACGATTAAATACCGACTTAACAGAGATTTAAGCGTTAAAAAGAAAGAGCCACTAGCATATACACTAATGGCTCTTTTTAAGATGACTGGAATCAAATTGCAGTAAATTGCTAGTCGAAGATTTTATCGCCCATTTGATCAATAAACATTTGAGATTTCTTCAACATAAGGTCATTGGCATCTTGCTCTGAGCCAAGCAAATCGGAGCGAATAAACCGATGTGTTTTCACTTCATCATTGTCATGCTTTTCTATTCGACCAGCGATGCGATATTGTCCGCCCTCTGAAAGGCTCTCTGGGTAAACAAAGAAACCTTTGTACTCAACTGGCTCGATAGTTTTAGCTTCAGCGGTTTTCTCACTACCACCAAACAAACGCGAAAAAAATCCCACGATTCCTCCTTGGGTCAGCTCACTAGTCAACTGAGCGACTCTTACTTAATATTAACGTTAAGGATCGGTTTTTCATACCAATCCAACTCTTTGTCATCATCATAACTAGTATGGGAAAAAATTACAGGCACATCATACTCTCGGTTTTTACGCCTGTCTTCTTTCACCATTTCTGCGGCGTTTTTCACCGCTATATCCGCGCTTTGCTTAAACTGGCTTAATTTTTGTTCAGGAAGTGAAGACAAAAAATCAATATCATAACGGATATAGACAGGCTTGAGCTGGATAAGCGCAAGGCAAGCAATATCGGCTAACTGTTCGTTGTCATACTGTTCTAAAAATTCGGGCAAACTGAGAACCTGGCCTACTAATGTTTCCATGTAATTGTGCACATCTGAGCTTATCTGCATCTGTAAATCTCCTTTTTCCTATGAAATGAGTATAGCAACGACTTGTTTATAACAACTTATTGATTGCTCTTAATTTAATCAATCTCTCTCTTTTTGCCGTAATGTCTTCCAAAATACTTGGGAAAAGGAACAAATAGACGTATTCTTGCTAGTTCTCAAAGTTCGAAATTCAATAACGGATAAATATCCATATTGATAAAACGATTTACCTAACCAATTATATAGTCAACTATTTTCAGGCAGTTTGTAATAGATGTCCTCATCGTCAATGACTTCATCAGGCTTCAGATTCTTATCCCCTTTTTTGCTACTGGGCATAGTGAGTTCGGGCATGGACAGCATTATTCAGATGACTCAGGCAAACTGGGGCATTGCCGCAAACTTGCCGTACATACTATTAGGTTGTGCGCTACTCCTTTGTTATTCATTTAAGCAAGGCAGAGAGTCCATGGTGTGCTTGGCAATGTTGCTAGCCTACTTCGTGATACAGCACCGCCTACAAGTCCCGCTTCAAAGTGGTACCGCTTTACTTGAGCTAACCATTTTAGCCACGTTACTTCCTGTCTCGTTTCTTACGGTATTTTTGTTTAGTAAAGAAGGTTTTGACTCTAAAGCCATGTTGACTTACATCTTGATGTTAGCAATGTTCGTTCTTTGGTCTTATCTAACGCTAGCATATTACGTTGAAGGAGGGTTTGAACAATGGACAAGCGGTATTTTATTTATTGTACCGACCGTCTCTAAACTGCCTTTAATTCTTGTTTTATATTGCGTGGGTATTGTCTGTTTTCTTGGAATCCTTGTTTTAAAGAAGAATGAAATTATCCATGCGATGACCTACTCTGCCATGGTATTGGCGTCTGCGACGTTCATTTTCTTTGATGTGCAGTACATATCAAGCACCATGTTTACGCTAACAGGGCTGCTTATCATTGTTTATGCCGCTTCCGCTAGCCATCAACTGGCTTTCACCGATAGCCTAACGCTGATTCCGAGCAGACGTGCACTTGATCTCGATCTAAAACACATGGGTAAGAAGTTCACGATCGCAATGCTTGATGTTGACCATTTTAAAAAGTTTAACGACACCTACGGTCACGATACTGGTGATGACGTTCTAAAAATGGTCGCTTCGCGCCTCACTAAAACCCCAGGCGGCGCAAAAGTTTATCGATTTGGCGGAGAAGAATTTACCATCGTTTTTAAAGGCAAATACGCTGACGAATGTAAGAACTTTTTGGAAGAAGCTCGCAAATCGATTGCAGAATACGAGATGATATTACGCGATGAAGAATCTCGCCCTGAGAACCATAAACAAGGACAAAAACGTCGTGGTAGCAACAGTTCGAAAAGAAAGTCGGTTTTTGTTACCGCAAGTTTCGGAGTTGCTGATAGCCGGAATGGGCAAGCTCCTCTGGACGTCATTAAATCAGCGGACGAAGCACTTTACAAAGCGAAAAAGGCCGGACGTAACTGCATAAAGCTTCGTTAGACCCTCACCAATCGTGAAAGTTAATAAGCTTGTCTGGGTTTACAACAAAACCGAACTTCCCCATCAGCATAATAACTGCACTCATCGTTGCCACTATCCAGATGTTATCTATCTAATCAAAGGTATAAGGTATACGCCCGATTGCGACATTCCGTTCGCACTGTTTGCCTATCTTACTTTGAGTGAGCTTTAAAAATAACCACCAAAAAAGTGACAACGCAACAAAAAGAGCGGCATTCATAAGGTTTTGTTTTTAAAGAGAATTAACTAAAGTATGTGTGTTTCTTCCCAAAGACTTCGAGGTATATAGCGCTTTATCAACGGTTGCATACAAGTCTGATTGCACTTCTTTCCCTGTCGGTTGAAAAACAAAAACACCCTGTGACACTGTCACTCTATTTGACACACTAGAATACTCATGTGGGTAATCGAGAAAATACATAGCCTCTTGTATACGCTCGGCTTCTCTTTCTGCTGTTTGAGTGTCGGTACACCCTAGCAACACGACAAACTCTTCTCCACCATATCGACCTACATATTCCCCAGAGCGACAAAACGTCGCCTTTAGTTGATTCGCAATCGCTTGCAAGCAACGGTCGCCTTCAATATGACCGTAATTATCATTAAACGGTTTAAAAAAATCGACGTCCAATAGAATCAAAGCCATTGGCATATTGTGACGGCCATGCCATGCAACCATCGATTCCAACTTATGGTCGATATAACGGCGGTTATAGAGTTTGGTTAGGCCATCTTCATTCGCTTGCTGAGTCAAAAGTTGATTAACTTGCTCTAATTGAGCTGTCGCTTGCTTAAGCTCTCGTCTCATATGAGCAATACGCTGCATTGCGATAAGTTTAGAGTTCAGTACCAGTTTATCTACCGGCTTAATTAAATAGTCATCACCGCCCGCGTCTATGGCTTTAGCAATCATTTCTGGCTCTTCGTGACTACTCAAGAAAATAATTGGGATCCAATCCGGAAACGTTTCTCTTATATGAAGAGAGAC
>NZ_WXWS01000046.1:0-3448 GCF_009904715.1 Vibrio sp. V42_P2S4T144
GGCTTAGTGATCGATTTGTTATCTTCTAGAGTAAAATCAATCACTAATTAAAATTTAGGTGTTGTATGAAATCGATAAAAATATTTTTACTTTTGTCACTTGCAACTTTATTTGGTTGTACCTCGAAGCCGGATGGGGTGGAACCCGTCAATAATTTCGATTTAGAGCCATATCTAGGTAAGTGGTACGAAATTGCACGCCTAGACCATTCATTTGAGCGAGGCTTATCCAACGTTACCGCTGAGTATCAGGTTCGCGAGGATGGTGGGGTTAAGGTGATAAACCGTGGATATTCCGAAGAAGAGCGACAGTGGTCAGAAGCTGAAGGCAAAGCTTATTTTGTTGAAGATAAAACGGTTGGACACTTAAAGGTTTCCTTTTTTGGGCCAATATACTCTTCTTACATTGTTTTTGAGCTAGGTGAAAACTATAACTATGCGTTTGTTTCCGGTTACAACCACGACTATTTGTGGCTATTGTCTAGAACGCCTAACGTTGATGAGAAAGTAGTGGAGCGCTTTAAGTACGTAGCTAAAGAGAAAGGTTTCGCTATAGACGAGCTCATTTTTGTTGAACAAGAGAAACAAAGACAGCTTTAAGTTCATCAGCGTGGCTGAAAAAGCGGACAGAGGGGAAGCTTCCTAATTAAGAGCTCAGTTTGTCATTTCGCTTAACAGTAATTTGTTACCGCGTAACTTAATGTGGTCAAAATGGATATAGCCCCATCATTTGTGATTACTCGTGATGGGGCTTATATAAATTTGAGTGAGCGTCGAAAGGTTGATCTATCAACAAACGGTTATGGTTTACTTAATCAAACGAACGATCAGGGAACCTGGTGCTCGAATAGATTCAACATTGTGGCTAAGTACTGTGCCGCTTGTTGGGGCGGTGTAGCGTTTAATCTCAGCGCCAAAGCTGTCGTATTGAATCGCAAGAAGTTGGCCTTGCTCGACAAAATTCATCAAACTGACATGAGGCAGTACAAAGCCGCCGTGTGTCGCTTTCACACTGACGATTTCGTTTCCTTCCAAGCATGACGTAATAGGGTCCATATCACCTTCAACAATGTTATGCTTTTTCAGCACATTAAAAATGCCTGTTACAGTTCGACTGATAAGTTCTTGCTCGGTGTATCGCCCCATACCTACTTCAACTGTAATGCTTGGGACACCATGGTTATTCCAAACCGTTTCAAGGACGCCAGCATCTCCAGGATCATTTAAAATCGCATCAGGATTAATGAGACGAGCCATTTCTAATGATTGCTCGATTCGGAAATCTGCAAACACGTAAAGTGGATAGGCCGCACCACTGGTTTGAGTGTGAAGGTCAATGGCTAAATCAGCATTTGGCTTGAGCAAATCATTCCACAATGCATATAAGTAACGTTGGGCCTCATTGCCGTTTTGGTCACCAGGAAAAAAGCGGTTTAAGTTTGCAGGAGACGCGTCAGGGTCTGCGGAATAGAAATCGCGGCTGTGGTTTAGCATACCTGGCATGTTAATGGTTGGAACAATAGTGACAGTACCAGCGACTTCAGTGCCGATGAGCTCTCGAGCAGTTTTCTGCGCTGCTAACACACCATTGTACTCATCACCATGAACCCCTGCGGTAATCATGATCTTCTTGCCAGGTTTTTCACCTTTGAACACTAGCACAGGTAGGTGTTGCCACTGAGAGAGAGCATTCGTTGCGATGCGAAACCAAAACTTATGCTCGCCCGAATTTAGGTCTGCTACATTGAGAGACTGAATCACTTGATGACCTTGAATCACGTCATCGAGAAATTGTGTTGCCATTAAAGTTACCACTCCAAAACCATAAGCTAATCTAAAACCTTAGCGTCGTCATACCATGAATATTAATAAGGCGAGAACATGTCTCGCCTTAATTACCAATTGGTTTCGTTTTACGCAAAACCCATAATATGAGCTGCGATAACGACGATACTTGATAGGGTAAAGAGTAATAGAATAAATCGCCAGCAGAATTTTGCCCAGTCACCCCAGTCGATACGGCAGACACCAAGCGTTGCCATGAGAGATGCCGAAGTAGGGACGATAACGTTAGTAAAGCCATCGCCAAGTTGGAATGACAAAACTGCCACTTGGCGCGTAACTCCTGCAATGTCTGCCAGAGGGGCCAGTAGAGGCATCGTCAGTGCCGCTTGTCCAGAGCCCGAAGTGACGAAGAAGTTGAAGATAGATTGGAATACATACATTAACCATGCCGCAGCCACGTCAGGAAGCCCGCTAATCACGCCGCCAGCACTGTTTAGAATTGAGTTCAGTACACTCGCTTCATCAGTTGTACCACCACCAAGGATCAACAATACACCTTTTGCACAACCCACTAATAGGGCAGGTGCAAGCATAATAGCTGCACCTTCTTTAAATGCATCAGCTGCGCAGTTTAGCGTCATACCGTTTAGGCGGAAAATCGTACCGATGATCGCGACAACAAAGCCCATAGTGAAAAATTGAGACGCGATTTCTGGGATGTACCATGCGTTAGCGACTACGCCCCAAACAACCCACACCGTGGTCGCAATAACCGTAAGGATAACGAGTGTGTCACCTAGGTTCCAACGAGAATCTTGATTGCCAAGCTCTTGCTGACGGAAATACTGGTCTGTGCGATGGCTGTAAGAAAGTTTAGGATTTGACTTCACACGAGCGGCGTAGATCATTGTGAAAGCGATACCGATTAACGTAAAGCCAGCCCATAACCCCATGCGTACTGTCATGCCGGATAAAACAGGTACACCCGCAATGCCTTGCGCAATAGCTACGGAAAAAGGGTTCATCCAAGAAGTAGCGAAGCCAATTTGAGTCGCAACATAGGTAACCATTACCGTAGTGATACCATCATAACCAAGGCGAACCATAAGCGGCGCGATAATAATCGCAAACGCTACGGCTTCTTCACCCATACCAAATACCGCACCGCCTAGCGAGAACAGCAAAAATAGCACTGGAATGAATAGCGCTTCGTTACCTTTGGTCTTATCGATAAGGCGCAGGATACCGTTATCGATTGTGCCTGTGCGCATTACAACGCCGAAAGCACCGCCGATAACCAACATGAACATAATCACGCCGATTGCGCTGCCCCATTTAGAGCCAGAAACTAGCCCTTCGAAAGGGAAGTTCATCAGACCAATGCCACCACCAGAAGCAAACAGGCCAACCTTGTTGTAAACCAGTTCACCGTTTTCGTCGGTTGCATAAGAGAAAGAAGAAGGATCGATAACTGTGCGAGTTTTTTCTGCACCGTCGACCATGTAGGTCACCTGTTGGCTATCAAAATGACCAGCAGGAATTAAGTAGGTAAGAATCGCAGCAAGAATACCAACAATGAAGATCAAAATGAGGGTATCTGGCATCTGCCACGACTTA
Source organism: Vibrio sp. V42_P2S4T144 (assembly GCF_009904715.1). Lineage (NCBI taxonomy): Bacteria > Pseudomonadati > Pseudomonadota > Gammaproteobacteria > Vibrionales > Vibrionaceae > Vibrio > Vibrio sp. V42_P2S4T144. Next base: position 3,402 of record NZ_WXWS01000046.1, read on the forward strand.
GGGGTAGCAACCGAGTCTGCTGGTTGCGCATGTGTGTGAGACATAAC
>NZ_WXWS01000115.1:0-3442 GCF_009904715.1 Vibrio sp. V42_P2S4T144
TTAGGTTATCTATTCGTAAAATGATTCGAATCCAGCCGCCGTCTTTTGTGCGAGATGGGATTCTATTCGTTATGAATTTAATGAACAAAGTTGACGATTACAAAAGAGGCGCACTCAATGTTAGAGAAGAAAGACGCGATGAGCGCAATTGCTAGCTACCGTATGGAAAGCACTTTGCGTGGTGTAGATTTAAACCTACTGACTGTATTTGATGCTGTAATGCAAGAGCAAAATATTACTCGTGCAGCACATAACCTAGGCATGTCTCAGCCGGCGGTAAGTAACGCCGTGGCACGCTTAAAAGTGATGTTTAACGACGAGCTATTCATGCGCCAAGGCCGTGGTATTCAGCCTACGCAACGAGCACGTCAACTGTTTGGCCCTATTCGCCAAGCACTACAGCTGATTCGCAATGAACTTCCTAGCTCTGTATTCCAACCAGAATCTTCGACTCGCTTATTCAAGCTTGCGATTTGCAGCCCTTGCGACATGCGTTTTGCTCCGAAGATCATGGCAAAAGTGAATCAACAAGCACCAAACGTTCAGCTTCACCTAGATGCAGAATTTGACCGTTTGTTGTCTGAGCGTATGCGCTACCAAGAAATTGATTTCGTGATCGACTACGCTCGTTTTGATGAGCAAGGTTTCTCAAGTACTGAAATCTTCAAAGATGAATTAGTGGTTATCGCATCAAAAACACACCCACGCATTCAAGGTGGTGTGACGGCTGAGCAACTGCTTAACGAAAAGCATGCGAAGTTATCGAAAGTGCATGGCCAACGTAGTTTCTCAGAGCAAGCGTACCGTGAACTGGATTGCCAAGCGGCGTATGAAGGTTCTAGTTTAAGCAACCTACTATACGTGGTGGGTCAATCTGAGCTTGTGACTATTGCACCACGTTGGATGGCGGAAAATGCGGTAAACAGCGATCAACTGCAAATTCTTGATTTCCCATTTGCGAACAAAGAAATCAGCGGCTTCTTAAGCTGGCATGAATCAAGCGAAAAAGATAAAGGCCACATTTGGCTGCGCGATCAACTGATGATCACTTGTGGTGAAGTCGTTGCCGCAAAATAAGATGACGTTTGGTCTTCTCGATTAGACCATATTGGTAATCATCAATTTTTACAATTCATTGGTCCCCGAGCGATTTTTGTCTCTCGGGGCTTTTTGTTTTCGTAATCAACAATCGAAACAGTAAGTTAAATAGAGTAATCATTCAGCAATTTGAGGTACGTTCGCGACGTATAAGTGATAGTTGTCTCTTATTAGTGATAAGTTTGATACTGGTCAGTTGCGTTTTAGCAAGCCGTGAGTACACTTGTTCGCTCAATTAGCTTACGCCTGTAAGCCAAAAGGTAAGTAAAAGAATGGCCAAGTTAGATTTTCATATCGTTAAACGTATTCGTGAACAAATTGCGAACGGTGGTACACGCGTTGCACTCGAGCATAAAGTGGGTGAGGAGTGGCAAGGTATTACGTGGACGCAATTTGGTCAGCAAGTTGATGCTTTATCACTTGCACTTTTGGCTCAGGGATTAGGAGTCCAAGATAAGATCGGCATTTTCTCGAACAACATGCCGCAATGGACGATTGCTGATATCGCAGCACTGCAATTACGCAGCGTGACAGTACCTATTTACCCAACCAATACTGCCGCTCAGTCGGCGTACATCATCAACAATGCAGACGTCAAAGTTCTGTTTGTTGGTGAACAGCCTCAATTTGATGCAGCAGTGAGCATTTTTGACCAGTGCGAACAGTTAGAGCTCATTGTTGCGATGTCTGATGATATAGAACTTGGCGATCATGATTTCGTTATCTCTTGGCAAGCATTTGTTGCCAAAGGCGACACTACATATCAAGTTGAATTGGATGCGCGTTTAGATCAGGCAAAAGAAGATGATCTACTCACGCTCATCTACACCTCGGGTACAACAGGCCAGCCAAAAGGCGTTATGTTGGACTACGCAAACATTGCGGCGCAATTGGAAGGGCACGATCAGCGCTTGAGCCTTTCTCAAAGTGACGTGTCATTATGTTTCCTTCCGTTGTCACACGTATTTGAGCGCGCTTGGACCTTTTATGTATTGTACAAAGGGGCGACCAACTGCTATTTGCAAGACACCATGCAAGTACGTGATGCACTGAGCCAGGTGCGACCTACCGTGATGTGTGCCGTACCGCGTTTCTATGAGAAGATCTTCTCTGCGATTCACGAGAAAGTGTCTCGCGCGCCGATTCATCGTAAGATCATGTTTACTTGGGCAGTCAACATGGGCGCAAAAATGGCCGCTTGTCATCAAGAAAAACGTCAGCCATCGCTCTTGCTGCGTAAGTCATACGCTTTGGCGGATAAGTTGGTTCTGAGCAAACTGCGTGCGCTACTTGGCGGGCAAATCAACTTTATGCCTTGTGGTGGTGCAAAGCTGGATGAAACCATCGGTCGATTCTTCCATGCGATTGGTATCAACGTTAAGTTGGGCTACGGCATGACTGAAACCACGGCGACAGTATCGTGTTGGGATGATAAATGTTTTAACCCCGACTCTATTGGTATGTCGATGCCTGGCGCACAGGTTAAGATCGGCGAAAACAACGAGATTCTGGTTCGTGGTCCAATGGTGATGCGTGGCTATTACAAAATGCCAGAAGAGACGGAAAAGACCTTTGATGAGCACGGTTTTCTAAAAACGGGCGACGCTGGTTACATTGATGAAAATGGCAACTTGTTCATCACCGATCGTATCAAAGAGTTGATGAAAACTTCAGGTGGTAAATACATCGCTCCACAAATGATTGAAGGTGCGATTGGTAAAGACCACTTCATCGAGCAAATCGCAGTCATTGCGGATACTCGTAAGTTTGTTTCTGCGCTTATCGTGCCTTGTTATGACTCGCTAGAAGAGTACGCGAAAGAGCTGAATATCAAATATCACGATCGCGTTGAGTTGATTAAGCACCACCAGGTGGTCGAAATGCTTGAGAAGCGTGTGAACGATCTTCAAAAAGAGTTGGCAAAGTTTGAACAAGTGAAGAAGTTTAAATTGTTACCAAGAGCTTTCTCTATGGATGATGGTGAGTTAACGCCAACTCAAAAACTTCGTCGTAAAGTCATCAATGACAAATACCAAGATGAAATTGAAGAAATGTATAAGGAAAAGTCGGATAAAAAGTAACTTAAGCTGACTTAGGTTTTATATTGATGAAAAAATCCCCAGTGATGTGATCGCGCATTGCTGGGGATTTTTGTTTGCATTGATTTTTTCTGCTTTGCTCGTCAAATAACGCTATTTCGCACCCTATAGCTAAAAGCTTATGAAATAATGTTCTTTTTTTAAGCGTTAATTTTTTAGGTTGTACTGTGAAATAGGAGATGTGTGGCTGCTATTCCTACTAACATTCTAATTACTAGTATCTTGTTTAAAAAGTAGACCAATCT
>NZ_WXWS01000282.1:0-3433 GCF_009904715.1 Vibrio sp. V42_P2S4T144
ATACTAGCTATATGTCTTAAGACACAAACCGGATTATTAGATGTGATGCAAAGAATTTTTCATTTATTCCTATATTTAATTGTCATCACCACGTTAAATGGTTGCTTTTTCGCCGAGCGTGAAGTGCAGCGTTGGCCGATAGAACCTCAAGGTGCGACGAGCTTCGCACTTAGCAGAGATGGACGGTTTGCTCTGCTCTATTCTCAACAACGTCATTTGATGTTGTGGGACCTAGAGCAAAATGAACAACTAGCCAACCTGGGTGAACTCGATGCCGATGCCAATGTGGTTTCCCATATCCGCATATCTGACAATGGTCGCTACGCAATTACAGCAAGCCAAATGAACTTCGCAGTTTGGGACCTAGGCTGGACGCAATCCGAAGGCCTTTGGTCTATCTCTGATGCGCTCATTCGCGACGTTGATATCACCAGTAATGGTGAACAAGTTCTGCTTGGGTTATCCAACGGTAAAGCAATTTATGTCAACTTAGTCACCGGGCGTCGCATGGAGTTCCTTGCACATCGTGAAAAAGTCAATTCCGTGGCCATTTCTCCTAATGGGCGCTTCGCCCTAACCGGAGGTAATGACTATAAAGCGTATCTGTGGGACACCGAAACCGGACAAGTACTACGAACCTTCGAACATGAACAACGAATTGTTCGCGTGGCCCTGCAAAGAGATGGAAAATTAGCAATGACATCTGATGGCGGAAACCAAGCGATTGTTTGGGATTTAAAAACTGGACAAGAAGTCACACAGTTGAGCAGTTGGTCACGCCAATTAATTTTCTCTACCGCACGATTTTCTGACGACGGGACTCAACTAGTCACAGGAAGCCCTTCTGGCCGTGTGTCAATATGGGATACTCAAACCGGAAAACGAATGAGTGGATTTGAAGTGGAGCCCAAAAAAGACACTCGCCCTCCCCGTGCGGTCGTGTATGATGCAGCCTTTGATTCAAAACAACGCGTAATTACTGCTACTTCAGCAGGTATTGCCCAAGCTTGGCAGTTAGAGAACGGATCATGACAGAAAAAATCATTCAGCAATTGGAAGCACGCATTAATGACTTAGAATGTCAGCTTGCGTTCCAAGAACAGACTATTGAAGATCTGAACGGCGCTTTATCGCAGCAGCAACTGCAAATTACCAAGATGCTCGATCAGATGAAATATGTGGTAGGTAAAGTAAAAAATATGGACTCGTCGAATTTAGCCGATCCGTCAGAAGAAACCCCACCACCGCATTATTAAAATGCAGGCTCAAATAGCATAAAGCCCAGAACATGTTCTGGGCTTTGTTGTATTAATTACTTAAGAAGGTACTCAAGAGGAAGCTATTCGTCGGCGTAGATTTTAACGCTCAGCTCGCCTTGCGTATTAATGCCTGCTCGGTACATGCCAGAACTGTTCATCGCAAAGTGCATCTCACCTTTAGCATCAATGGCAATCAAACCGCCCTCTCCGCCCATCTGTTTGAGATCACCTTGGATAATGTGTTCACAAGCCGTATGAATATCTTCTTGTAAGTAACGCATACGTGCTGCAACGTCTTCCGCAACACGTTTACGAATAAAGAACTCACCGACACCCGTAGTGGAAACTGCCACAACGCCATTTTCGGCCACCGTACCACAACCAATCAGAGCCGAATCTCCGACTCGGTTGTATTTCTTATTCGTCACGCCACCCGTACTGGTGGCAGCGGCTAAGTTGCCTTGTTGGTCCAATGCCACCGCACCAACCGTACCGTGCTTACGGTCATCTGGGTAACGAGATTCCGACAAAGCAAATAGTCCTTTCTCACGCATAGACAGCAACTGCTCATAACGGCGATCAGTAAAGAAGTAATCTTGCTCGGTATACTCATGGCCTTGCTCAAAAGCAAACTTCTCTGCGCCCTCACCCACCAACAACACATGATTGCTGTTTCGCATCACGTCACGAGCGAGCTCAATAGGGTTTCTGATATGACGAACCCCAGCGACCGCGCCTGCTGCAAGGTTTCGCCCATCCATCACAGAAGCGTCCATTTCAACCATTTCGTTGTTGGTCAGCACTGAGCCTTTACCCGCATTAAAGTTAGGAGAGTCTTCCAATACTTTCACTGCCGCTACGACGGCATCTAAGGCTTCACCGCCCGTGTCTAGAATTTGATGTCCCGCTTTTACCGCAGCTTCTAAATCCGCCAAGATGGATTGTTGCAGCTCATCGCTCATCTGTTCACGCAAGATGGTGCCCGCACCACCATGAATGGCAATCGAGAAAGGTTTCGTCATCGCTTTGTCCAACTGTTATTCCTTGTATGGTTGGCACTACACCTTAGATAAACAAAAAGCGCAAGTTGAAAACTCAACTTGCGCTTTTCAAAGCTTTGCTAGATAAGATTATCTAGTGAAGGAGCTTATGATTAGTGAGAACCACAGCTACCGCCGCCACAGCAGCCGCCTTCTTCTTCGTGATCGTGGTCATGATCGTGACCACCACAACAGCCACCACCTTGATGGATGTGACCGTGTTCGATCTCTTCTGCTGTTGCTTCACGTGTAGACATAACTTCTACTTCGAAAGTTAGTGTTTGACCAGCTAACATATGGTTACCGTCAACAACCACTTCGTTGCCGTCAACTTCTGTTACTTCAACAGGGATTGGACCTTGGTCAGTGTCAGCTAGGAAGCGCATGCCCACTTCGATTTGCTCAACGCCTTGGAACACGTCCGCAGGAACGCGCTGTACTAGCGCATCGTTGTGCTCACCGTAAGCTTCTTCAGGAGCTACCGTTACTGAGAACTTGTCGCCAGCCACTTTACCTTCAAGTTCTTTTTCAAGACCTGTGATTAGGTTGTTGTGACCGTGAAGGTAATCTAGAGGTGCTTCTGCTGTTGATTGATCAACAACGACACCGTCTTCCATCATTACTTTGTATGCAAGGCTTGCAACAACGTTCTTTTCAATTTTCATACTAACTCCAGGGAGATTAATTGACTTAACCTGAATGGGGTTAAGTACTGAGATATCTGGGTGTATTATGGGGATCAATTATCGAAGTTCAATTACTCCGGCTTAAAAATTCCGATCATTTCCTGATCTGAGTGTTTATTTTTCTCTACAGATTGTGGTTTACGCTGCTCTGTAAACTCACACTCGACACACTCAACTAATTCGATGTTATTTTCAATCCACCAGCGCAGGGTATCTTGCTGGCTGCAATTTGGGCAGCTAGCGCCGGCAATAAAACGTTTCTTGATTTTCACGCTATTTCCTTAGCTTGAGTCTTGGCTCAAGTACTACTTCCAATGATTAGGTGACTGATGGTCGCTCTCCATTTCACGACCAAATATTTCTTCTAGCTCTTTGCGAGCCTCTTTCGCTCTTTGAGCTAATTTCTTATCTTCATTGTGTTGAGGCAATAAGTCCTTAAGCATAGCAT
>NZ_WXWS01000016.1:0-3415 GCF_009904715.1 Vibrio sp. V42_P2S4T144
ACTTCATAGTTAAATAGCTCTGTAAACGTATCTATTCTTTCTGGTAGTGAATCGGAAAATGCAGGTGCCGAAAAAAGCGGCAATACAGTTGCAAAACCGAGCAAAAACTTTTTAATCAAACTGTTACCGTCACTTGTTACATTAGCCAAAACTATACATCAATCTACAAGCAATTGACATCTGCTAACAGAAGGATTTGCATTACTATAACATTGAAACGGAACAAAAAAGGGCCAGCGATTGCTGACCCTGTATAGTTTTAAATCAAGAATGGTTAAAGTGCTTTAAAAATAGACTCAACACTTTCTTTCGCATCACCAAATAGCATTGATGTATTTTCTTTGAAGAACAGTGGGTTCTGTACTCCTGCGTAACCAGTATTCATTGAGCGCTTGAATACCACTACGTTTTTCGCGTTCCATACCTCCAATACGGGCATACCAGCGATTGGGCTGTTCGGATCTTCCAGTGCGGCTGGGTTGACCGTATCGTTAGCACCGATAACCAATACGGTATCGGTTTCTGCAAAGTCATCATTGATTTCATCCATTTCAAGAACGATATCATACGGTACTTTTGCTTCAGCGAGTAACACATTCATATGCCCCGGTAGACGACCCGCTACTGGGTGAATCCCAAAGCGAACTTCAATACCTTGTGAACGAAGTACATCAGTAATTTCATGAACAGGGTATTGTGCCTGAGCTACTGCCATGCCATATCCTGGAGTGATGATTACTGATTTTGAGTTCTTCAACATCTCTGCAACTTCTTCAGCCGTTGTTTCACGATATTCGCCCTGCTCTTCGTCACCTGAAATCACTATCTCTTGACCAAAACCACCGGCAATAACACTGATAAACGAACGGTTCATTGCTTTACACATGATGTAAGAAAGAATCGCACCTGATGAACCTACCAAAGCACCTGTTACAATCAATAGATCATTTGCTAGCATGAAACCTGCTGCCGCTGCTGCCCAACCTGAGTATGAGTTCAACATAGAGACAACAACTGGCATATCTGCACCACCGATTGAAGCGACTAAATGGTAGCCGAATGCGAACGCGATCAAAGTCATCAAAATAAGAGCGAACATGCTGCCATCTGCTTTTACGAAGTAGATCATAAGAAGCGTAGAAATAACAACCGCTGCGAGGTTCATTTTGTGCTTATGAGGCAGGTTAAGTGGCGACGAAGAAATCACACCACGCAGCTTACCAAATGCGACAATTGAACCGGTGAAAGTTACGGCACCGATGAACACACCCAAGAATACTTCTACAAGGTGGATAACATGCTCAGCATGTGTTGCTGCTTCTGGCGCATCTAGGTAACTGTTGTAGCCAACTAAAACCGCAGCTAAACCTACAAAGCTGTGTAGAATCGCAACCAGTTCTGGCATCTCGGTCATTTCTACTTTCTTCGCATAGAAAATACCGATCGCACCACCTATCGCCATCGCGATAATGATCCAACCAAAACCTTGCGCATCTGGGCTAAAGATCGTCGCTATTAGCGCGATCGTCATACCAGCGATACCGTAGTAGTTACCATTACGAGCAGACTCTTGCTTTGAAAGCCCCGCCAAACTCATGATGAAAAATAATGCAGCAACAATGTAAGCTGCTTGTACTAATCCTGCAGACATTGTGACTCCTATTTATCTTTGCGGAACATTTCAAGCATACGCTTGGTGACGGTGAAACCACCGAAGATATTGATACTCGCGATCAATACGGCAATAAAAGATAGGAATGAAACGACGCCATTATCTTGTCCAATTTGCAGTAATGCACCAACGACAATAATGCCAGAGATAGCATTCGTTACTGACATTAGTGGAGTATGAAGTGCATGGGTAACATTCCATACTACGTAGTATCCGACAACACACGCTAGAACAAATACAGTAAAGTGAGAAAGAAACGCTGCCGGAGCAACCGATGCTACCCATGCAAAGGCTCCAACAGCCGCTGCCACACCAATAATTTTCTTCGTTGGAGACGTAGGTTCTTCTACTTTAGGCTCTGGCTTCACAGGCTGTTCTTGTTTCACTTGCGGCTGAGCTGAAACCTGAATTGGTGGCGCTGGCCAAGTAACTTCACCTTCTTTCACCACGGTAACGCCACGGATAACAACATCTTCAAAATCAATATTGATGTTGCCATCTTTCTCTTTACACAGCAGTTTTAGAAGGTTAACAAGGTTTGTCGCGTAAAGCTGAGAAGATTGTGTTGGCAAACGACCAACCATATCAGTGTAACCAACAATTTTTACGCCGTTATCCGTCATGATAACTTGGTCTTTCACTGTATATTCACAGTTACCGCCATTAGCAGCTGCCAAGTCGACAATTACACTGCCCGCTTTCATGCTGTCGACCATTTCTTTGGTGATCAACTTCGGCGCAGGTTTACCAGGAATGAGCGCGGTCGTAATAATGATATCAACATCTTTAGCTTGCTCTGCGTATAACTCTGCCGCTTTTTTGTTGAAGTCATCAGACATTTCTTTTGCGTAGCCATCCCCAGAGCCTGACTCCTCTTGAAAGTCAACGGTCAGGAACTCAGCGCCCATCGATTCAACTTGCTCTTTTACTTCTGGGCGGACGTCAAACGCACGGACAATGGCACCTAAGCTACCTGCAGCACCGATAGCCGCCAAGCCAGCGACGCCAGCACCCGCAACCAATACTTTCGCTGGAGGTACTTTACCGGCAGCCGTAATTTGACCTGTAAAGAAACGACCAAACTCATGAGCTGCCTCAACCACTGCACGATAACCAGCGATATTAGCCATCGAAGATAGCGCGTCTAAGGCTTGTGCACGTGAGATACGAGGAACGGAATCCATGGCAAGAACGTTAATGTTCTTACTTGAAAGTTGTTCCATCAACTCAGCATTTTGAGCCGGCCAAATAAAGCTAACCAGTGTTGCTCCATCTTGCAGTAACGCAATTTCGTCAATGCCTTGCTCATCATCCACAATTGGCGCATTAACTTTTAAAATAAGGCCAGATGCCCAAACTTCTTCACTAGAAACGATTTTCGCACCAGCTGCTTCATAAGCGGCATCATCGAAACTCGCTAGCCCCCCCGCTTGGGATTCAATCGCGACATCGAATCCCAATTTTATTAACTGCTCAACCGACTTCGGCGATGCAGCCACTCGCGATTCACCCGCGAGTATCTCTTTAGGTACACCGATTTGCAAAACGCATACTCCTTGTATACATATCAATAAATTAGTCCCAAAACAGAGCGTCGCTCTACTCTAATTCTTTTTTATTTCTATCTGTTTACCACGCAAGACAATTGCAAACGAAAGATGATGTTTGGGGACACCCATTTGCACAATAACACCTTGACTAACAGCCCTGTTATTATTCTGTTTGTATCGAACGCGTCTCATT
>NZ_WXWS01000027.1:0-3409 GCF_009904715.1 Vibrio sp. V42_P2S4T144
GATTTATCTCCGTTGTCTTCTTCAGGTTTTATCCAAAACTTTTCAGTTTTTTCAAAAAATTAAAAATAATTTAGTGTTTGGCCTTACTTAACGGAATCCATTAAGACTTAGGACGCTTCACACCGTACTTAGAACGACCTTGTTTACGGTCATTTACGCCAGCACAGTCTAGTGCGCCGCGAACAGTGTGGTAACGCACACCTGGAAGGTCTTTAACACGACCACCACGGATTAGAACAACTGAGTGCTCTTGAAGGTTGTGACCTTCACCGCCGATGTACGATGTAACTTCGAAGCCGTTTGTCAGACGTACACGACAAACTTTACGAAGTGCTGAGTTAGGTTTTTTAGGTGTAGTAGTGTAAACACGAGTACATACACCACGTTTTTGTGGGCACGCTTCTAGTGCAGGCACGTTGCTTTTAACAACTTGCTTTGCACGTGGCTTACGTACCAACTGGTTAATAGTTGCCATTAACTAGCTCCTGATTTACTTGAAAGTAAGCTTTGTGAAAAATCTATCCCCAACTGCCAATGCAGTTAGGGACGCAAAATTCTATGCAGCAGTGAGAGGTGTGTCAAGAAATATACGGATCTTTTTTGTTCAATTAGAACAATTCATCCGTAAAGCTTTGTCGACAGCAAATCTTGTTCAATCCCAAGTTAGGGATTTATCCTGTTTTGCTGTTAGTTCAACGAAGCCTGAATAATTCACAATCGTCAGCGATGGACTGATACGATTTGCAATACCGCGAGCTTGTGCATCGCTCTCTAACACAAATACGCTGCGGTTTTTTAGGTGGGAAAATGCGTTATGTTGCGAGTTAGCAGCGTACACTGCATCTTCTATAAGTAAGATGTCATCCTGTTCACTGCATAAAGGCATAGCGTCTTCTAGAGCAGAGACTGTTTTTATGATGTGTAACATAACTTCCTCAAAAAGACAGTAGCTTGCCAGCGTGTTGTAACTTATCTTTGAGCTGTTCTGAGCTTAACGCTTGGGCTTCAATGACTAAATCCGCTTGCGCCAAACCTCGCTGGGTTAACGACTCTAAACACACAAAGACTTGTTCGATGTCGTATAAATCGAAAAGCTTTAACATCGGCGCGTAATCTTTACTCAAAATATTGTTGGGGTCTTGTCCGAGTAGAAGCTGGTATACCCCGTCACCCATGAAAATGACGCTGATATCTTCACAGTAAGCCGACGCGGCTAACAGTGCATCCACACCTTCACGACCAGCTGCACTGCCATGTGGCGCACTACGAAATAGATAAGTTAACTGACTCAAAACTGTACCACTCTGTCTTGGGTTAACATCGCTTCAGCTAGGCTACCTAAGCCTGCTTGTTCAAAACCATCGGCTAGATTGTTCTGAACCAAACCATGTTGATTCGCTTCTTCTTCACTTACAATCCCGCGACGCAAAGCGGCCGCGACACAAGTTTCTAGGCGAACACCATGCTCTTTAGCCAAAGACTGCCACGCCTTATTGAGATCAAATTCATCGTTGGCTGGCACACTCAAAGCAGTACCATTAGTCACACCATCTTGATAAAAGAAGACGCTCACTAGCTGATGGCCTTGCTCTATCAACGCTTTGGCGAACTGATAAGCACTGCGCGCTGACTGGCTGCCATAAACGGGACCATTCACCACTAACGTGTAAGTCAGTTTACTCACCTTTCATCATCCTCGGTTTTACGTTGACGAATGTACAAGTAAACGGTGTGTTTTGAAATATTAAGGCGATCCGCAACACGGTTGATGGCATCTTTAATATCGAAGATACCTTTGTCGTACAACTCCATCACGATCTGGCGATTTTTGGTGTTGTTAGACACGGATTTATCCGCATTGATCTCTTCGATGGTGCGTTCAACAGTTTGGTCCACCAGCTCTTCTACGTCACTAGCAAAGTTGACCGAGGAAGCCGCTTCTTTCGCTTCTTGCGTCGGCATGAAAGACTGAAGAACTTGCGAGAAAGGCGCATCCAAGTTGACGTTGATACACAACAAACCAATCACGCGATTTTCGCCATTACGAATGGCGACAGTAATCGACTTCATCAACACGCCACCTTTTGCACGGGTAAAGTACGAACGTGAGAAGTTGCGCTCCGAGCCTTCGATGTCTTTTAGCATCTTAAGCGCTAAATCAGTGATTGGTGAGCCGACTTGGCGCCCCGTATTTTCACCGTTAGCGATTTTAATTGCAGAGGTATTTAAGTCTTCTAGAGAGTGAAGAACGATTTCACAAAATGGACCTATCAGGCTGGCGATACCATCCACGACCGCCTCATAAGATCTTAAAATGATTTTGTCGTGCTCGGTAAACGGCATCACGTTAACGGATTCCATTTCGAGCAACATCTCCGCGTTTATTGTTTCTGTAGTTGTCATAAGCCTTCGAGCGAAAAATCAACAAATTGGTGTAAGTTTATCAGAAAATTTGAAAAGCAACCTAGCAAACTCACCAACTAGTGACCTAGAACAAAAAAGGCCCGTTAAACGGACCTTTTTCAATAACTTATCGCAGCTTATTGTTATTGCTCTGCGTTGTCGTTCTCAACTTTTAGCAGCTCAACTTCAAATACTAGCGTTGAGTTAGCAGGAATGCTTGGTGTGTCTTGGTCACCGTATGCTAGCTCTGGCGGGATAACGAATTTGAATTTAGAACCCACAGGCATTAGCTGAACACCCTCTGTCCAACCTGGGATTACACGGTTAAGTGGGAACGTTGCAGGTTCACCACGATCGTATGAGCTGTCGAACTGAGTACCGTCGATCAGAGTACCTTTGTAGTGTACTTGAACCGTATCAGTGTCTTTTGGCTTCTCACCTTCAGCTGGTGTCATTACTTGGTATAGAAGACCTGTATCTGTCTTCACTACGCCTTCTTGCTTCTCAAACTCAGCACGGAAATCATCGCCAGCTTTTTTCGCTTCAGCTGCTTTCTCAGCCGCTTGTGCTTGCATCTTTTCTGCAACACGCTTGTCTAGAGATTCTAGTGCTGCACGTGTTTCTTCTTCATTCAATTCAGCATTGCCTTTGAAGACGTCTTCGATACCTTTTAGTACCAAATCTTTGTTAAGATTAATGCCGATTTCGCTTGGCTTGTCGATGCTTGTGCTTAGGTAGTTAGCAAATGAAACACCGATTGCGTATGCCGCTTTGTCGTCGTCGGTTTTAAAGTGAACCGCTTTACCGGTTTCTGCTTGAACTTGTTCTGCTTGAGGTGCGGTCTCTGTTTTAGTTTCTTCTTTCTGACAACCTACCGCTAGCATAACTGTTGCAGCAAGTAGCGACACTTTTAAAACTGATTTCATTAAATTCTCCCAATAATGGCTCTGCCATTGGTTGTTGTGCACAAATCTTCTATGAGACTAGTGAAGACAATCGTTATACC
>NZ_WXWS01000232.1:0-3389 GCF_009904715.1 Vibrio sp. V42_P2S4T144
CAGCCAATACAGCGCTTGACCAAGAATCCAGTGAATTCAGACTCACGGTGATACATTCATCCTGTACATAAACGTCAAATTCGGTACTATTTGAACGGAATAAGTGACCAAGTCACATTATAAAAAGTGCGCACACAACGAAATTTGTACATCATACTGTTTTTAAGATTGATTTCGGCACATTGATAAATACTAAATATTACTGACATGCACCAGAAGGAAGTTGAAGCCGGATGAAACCTGCCTGCACTCTGTTATTACTCACTTTGCTGAGTTCACCTTTTGTTGTCAGTGCACAAGAAAATATTGAGAAAACATTCACGTTTGGCATTGTGTCCAATAAAGCCCAAAGCAAAATCAAAAAAGCGACGCCCCTTACTCAGTATGTAACTGAAAATATGGCTGAATATGGTTACGCAAAAGGGGCAGTAAAGGTATTTAAAAATTATCGTCAGCTCGCGGTTGCGCTTGAAAATGGCACCGTTCAAATTGCAACGGCGACCCCCTTTAATGCGATGACCTTAGAAAAGGAGTCTAATAGCCAAGTTCTTGCTATACGATGGAAAAAAGGCCTGCAAAAATATCATACTGTGTTCTTTACTAATAAAGAGAGTGGGATTGAGTCACTTTCTGACCTGCGCGGAAAAACGCTTGTTTTTGAAAAGCGCACGTCTACCAGCAGCTATTACCTACCTGCGATTACATTGCTGAATCACGGAGAAAAACTGCAATACCTTCCCTCTCCTGATGACAAACCGGCCAAAGACAGTATTGGTTATTTATTCCTTGATGAGCAACTCGCTCAGTCAAATGAAATCAACCTATCTGTATGGGTATATAAACAGAGAGTTGCGGCAGGAGCATTCAGTAACTTCAACTGGAACAATCCCAAAGATTTGCCAGAGAACATGAAAGACAAACTAGCGATTTTTTCTCGTTCTGTTGAAATACCCAGGGATTTGATTCTCGCTTCTCCAAGCATGAGCCTAGAGCAACAGCGTAAAATCACGTCCATACTGCTTGATATGGATACAACTCACGAAGGCTCTCTCGCACTTAAAAAGTTTCAGAACACCAAAAAATTCAGCGCACTTACTCCAGAAATGCGAGCCTCCTTAAGTACAGTGCGCAAGTCAGTTCACTTGTTACCGAAGGTGGATTGATGTTTCAAAAGCTCTCACTCGAAACCAAATACATTTGCTCGACAATGTTCGTTGTCTTGTTTGTTGTGGTGATAAATCTTGCGTTATACATGCACGGTTACGATGCGTATTCAAATAGCTTAACTCAACAAATCACGAACAACTCTCAAGAAAAAACCGAATCTTACGTTAAGCAAAAAGGGTTGGTTTATGCAGAGCTATTATCAAAACAGCTTTTTGATCCACTCTATACAGACAATATC
Organism: Vibrio sp. V42_P2S4T144; assembly: GCF_009904715.1. Taxonomy (NCBI): domain Bacteria; kingdom Pseudomonadati; phylum Pseudomonadota; class Gammaproteobacteria; order Vibrionales; family Vibrionaceae; genus Vibrio; species Vibrio sp. V42_P2S4T144. The sequence goes on from NZ_WXWS01000232.1 coordinate 1,406, forward strand.
AGTCAAGCGTATGAGCAAATTAAGGCAACATTGAGCCAGCCAGATGTCTCGAAAATACATGTTGTTGACAATGAAGGGCTAATCTTTCACGACGGCACTACTCAGCTAAGGATGTTTGCCCAACCCCATTACCGCTCTCCTTTTATTTTGAAAGCAATAGAAGAATCCAGAACTCTCGTTTCCTTTTCCAAGCATCAGTTGGAGATCGCAGCGCCGATTCAGCAATCAAATATTACTCTTGGGGCGGTATATCTTGAGCTTAACTTGATACATCTACTGGAAGAGAAAGAACAGAACATTGAACAAGTCCAAGCGATTACCTCAAACGATAAACAGAAGATGTTTAACTTGCTGCTAACGATCAGTGGGATATCCGTTCTATTCGGTAGCATCATCGCTTATGCTTTGGGGCGGTCGTTAACTAAGCCACTCAAGCAACTAAAAGATCAATTTTCAGAGTCAAATACCCAAGCGCTGCCAGTCACCGACATACAAAGCAAAGATGAAGTGGGAGAACTTATTTCGGCGTACAACAAAATGTCAAACAAAGTGAACCGATACACCAGCCGAGTTGAGTTCATGGCATACCACGATATTCTGACTTCCCTGCCAAACCGAGAAAAGTTACTCATTGATATTCAAACGCAAATAACTGACCACAAATCCCCCTCACTCGCGGTTGTGTTTATTGACTTGGATGACTTTAAGCACATTAACGATAACTATGGACATAACATTGGGGATAAATTGCTAGGCCATCTTGCCTCAGAGCTTCAAGGCCGTTTGCCGAGTTATTTTAAGCCGCTTTACCGCCTTTCTACCATCGTAAGTCGAGTAGGTGCGGATGAATTTGTACTGGCCTTTCCGTGCTCGGACAATCATGAAGCTAGAGAAAAAGCGAACGATATTCATCGCCAACTACTCTCTCCCTTTAGTTTGGAAGAGAACGATATTCAAATTACGGCAAGCCTCGGAATTGCTGTGTATCCAGAATTTGGTTCAAACGCTGAGTCTCTTTTACAGCTTTCCTCTCTTGCGGCGCAGGAATCTAAAAGACGCGGTAAAGACATTATGACGATATACGATTCCACGTTTGATGAAACGATTAAACAACGTTTATACATAGAACGAGAACTGCGTCGTTCAGTACGTGACTTGTCTCAATTCGAGCTGTGGTATCAACCACAATTTGATCTAAAAACCTATCGCCTAATTGGGGTCGAAGCATTGGTTAGGTGGAATCATCCCGAGAAAGGCTATATCAGTCCAGAATCGTTTATCCCGATCGCAGAGCAAAGTGATTTAATATTGGAGCTTGGAGAACATATCATTGAGACGGCAATTGCTCAGCGGGCAATGTGGGCAGAACATTTCGGTACGGATTTTCACATCGCATTAAACTTGTCCCCAAGACAAATCTATCGCCAAGATTTAAGTCAATTATTTTCTAAGTATTTACGACGACATGATGTCGCCCCTCAAACCATTCATGTTGAAGTGACAGAGTCACTTTTTATTGATGATACAGAGAAAGCTCAATATGTGCTTAAAAAACTACAAAGTATCGGAGTGGAAGTTTGGCTAGATGACTTTGGTACGGGGTATTCAGCCCTTGCCTACCTACAACATATGGCTTTTGACGGGCTCAAGATTGATCGTTCATTTATCGCTCAAATCCGAAAAAGCGATCAAGACGATTCATTAGTTCGCGCGATTGTATCCATGGCTCACAACCTAAGAATGAAAGTAGTAGCCGAAGGCGTAGAAACTCAAACTCAACTCACACGAATGGAGTCTCTCCACTGTGACGTCGTACAAGGTTTTTTCTTAGGTAGACCTGTACCTGCCGAGGAATTGATTGCATTTGAATACCAACGAGGGAGTGGCGCTCAAAGCGTCAATCACTTTGCTTAGAACGCCGTTTTGTTAACTATTGCCGCTTAGCGCGTTAGTACTCGTAATGCAATATCGGTCACACTTCCCC
>NZ_WXWS01000434.1:0-3384 GCF_009904715.1 Vibrio sp. V42_P2S4T144
GCATTAATACTCTAACTATATAAATAGGTAAGTCACTTACCTCGGGAATGTGAAGTGGGTTTAATGGATATGTCTCGACAAATGATTAGCGTTTTGTTCGCTGCCTTAACGTTTTCTACGGCAGCTTTAGCTTCTGACATCAGCCAAACTGAATACGATGCGATCGCAGAACGCATCCAACCTGTCGGTGATGTTTATCTAGCGGGTTCTGAGCCAGTGAAAGAAGAGCCAACCGGTCCACGTGATGGCGCCACAGTTTATGGTACTTTTTGTATTGCTTGTCACGCATCTGGTGTAAACGGCGCACCTAAAACAGGTAATGCCGATGATTGGGCACCACGTATTGCACAAGGCAAAGATACGTTAGTGAAGCACGCATTAGAAGGCTTCAATGCGATGCCAGCCAAAGGAACCTGTATGGACTGTTCTGACGATGAAATCATCGCAGCAATTGACCACATGATTGAAGGTCTATAAGTAAAGACATCAACGAAAAAGGCTTGCCAGTTGGCAAGCCTTTTTGTTTTTAGTCAGTGAGAACAGGGTTACTTTACTTCTTAAACATTGCTCGAATATTGGCAATGTGTGCTTGACCTTTCGCCATACGCTCTTCTGCTGATACTGGCTTTTTGTTTACTTCCCATTCAACGTCATCAAATGGCAACTCATCCAAAAAGCGGCTTTGAGTCGGTTTGATCAACTCGCCGAACTGCCGACGCTCTTTGCACATAGTGAAAGTCAGTTCACGTTGCGCGCGAGTAATACCAACGTACATCAGGCGACGCTCTTCTTCCACGTTATCTTCATCAATACTGGTTTGGTGCGGTAAAATACCTTCTTCGGACCCAATTAAGTATACATATGGGAACTCAAGGCCTTTTGATGCGTGCAAGGTCATCAGTTGTACTGCATCACTGTCTTCATCTTCTTCACCGCGCTCCATCATGTCACGCAAGGTCAAACGTTGAACGACTTCTTTTAACGTTTTCTCTTCTTGATCGTAGTTGTCACCCTCTAGGTCCGCCACTATCCATGAATAAAGATCAGAAACGTTCTTCATTCGCATTTCAGCGGCTTTCGGACTTGCTGAAGTTTCGTATAGCCAATCTTCATAATGGATATCACGAACTAGCGAACGAACCGCTTCGACGGTATCACCACGCACAGCTTGATCAGCAATCGCCACTAGCCATTGGGTGAAACGACGCAGGTTTTCTAGGCCACGTCCCGTTAGGTGCTGTTCGAGCCCCATTTCAAAGCTCGACTCAAACAGGCTCTTCCCTCGCATATTGGCATAACTGCCTAACTTCTCTAACGTTACTGGGCCAATTTCACGTCGTGGAGTATTCACAATGCGCAAAAATGCATTGTCGTCATCCGGATTAACCAAAACGCGCAAATACGCCATGATGTCTTTAATCTCTGCGCGCGCAAAAAACGAGGTGCCGCCAGAAATTTTATACGGTACACGGTTTTGCATCAGAGACTTTTCAATCAAACGTGATTGGTGGTTACCACGGTATAGAATCGCATAATCTTTATATTCGGTACGGTTTAGGAACTTATGCGCAATTAGTTCACCCGTTACGCGCTCTGCTTCATGCTCTTCATTTTTAGCCAACAACACTTTGAGTTTTTCACCGTCAGGAATTTCAGAGAACAAGGACTTCTCATAGACGTGAGGGTTGTTAGCTATCAAAATGTTGGCCGCACGCAGGATTCGACTCGTTGAACGGTAGTTTTGCTCTAGCTTAATCAAACGCAAATTTGGATAATCTTCACCCAGCAACACGAGGTTCTGAGGTTTCGCACCACGCCATGAATAAATAGACTGATCGTCATCCCCTACAACCGTCAATCGCCCACGTTCTCCGACAATTAATTTGACCAGCTCATACTGACTCGTGTTGGTATCTTGATACTCGTCAACCAGTAGGTAACGGATACGATTCTGCCAACGCTGACGAACATCTTCATGATTACGTAAGAGTAAAACGGGCATCAAAATTAGGTCATCAAAATCGAGCGCGTTATAGGCTTTCATTTGCTTTTGGTACATATCAAAACAGAACGCAAACAATTGTTGCTGTTCACCTTGCGCACGCGCTTTGGCTTGCTCTGGCGTCAACATGTCGTTTTTCCAGTTGGAAATACAACTCAGAAGCTGACGTAGCAGATCTTTATCACCATCAAGCTGCTTTTCGGTAAGTTCTTTGAGCAGCGCTAGCTGGTCTTGGTCATCAAACAGTGAGAAGCCCGCTTTCAACCCTAAATGCTTGTACTCACGCTTGATGATGTTCAATCCTAAAGTGTGGAATGTTGATACCATCAAACCTTTAGACTCACCTTTCCCTAACGTTTGACCTACACGCTCCTTCATTTCACGTGCTGCTTTGTTGGTAAACGTCACCGCAGCAATGTTACGCGCTTTGTAACCACATTGCTGAACCAGATAAGCGATTTTATTGGTAATAACACGAGTTTTGCCCGAGCCAGCACCAGCTAGCACTAGGCATGGACCAGACACGTATTTCACGGCTTCATCTTGACTAGGGTTCAGCTTCATAGAAATTCTCTGCGGGTGATGAATGTGGCGCCTATGATAAAGGGGTGGCCTCGTGAAAGCTATGCTGATTTCTTGTAATTTTCACACCAATTAAGTGCAATATTCTGTTGCATAAATGGCGGGTATTTAAGCTATAATGAATGAACGTTCATTCACTAAAGGGTGACATTATGAAGGATAACCCTGCTGTAGATAAACGAGAACAAATCTTAGTCGCTGCTGAACAACTCATTGCTGAATCTGGCTTTCAAGGGCTTTCCATGCAAAAGCTCGCCAATGAGGCAGGTGTCGCAGCAGGGACGATTTACCGTTATTTCTCAGATAAAGAACATCTTTTAGAGGAACTACGCCTTAACGTTGCTAAGCGTGTTGCTACTGCGGTGCAACTAGGTGTTAGTGAAGAGATGCCTTTAAAACAGCGTTATCGAACCATGTGGCTCAATATTTGGAATCTAGCGAGCTCGAACTTAAGTGCGATCAGCAACCGAGTCCAATATGAATCTTTACCCTGTTCAAATAGTAGCAAAGCTCGGGAACTTGAGAGACAAATGTTTGCCCAAGTAGATCTTCTTTTTAATCAGGGTAAAGATGAGGGAGTATTCAAGCTTCTCGATAACGAAGTACTTTCTGGATTAAGTTTTGAGGCAAGTGTTGCACTTGCTCGGAAACACGCTTTGGGATTTTATCAACTGGATAAGACGGCATTAGAGGCCGCTATTGAAGCCAGTTGGGATGCAATTATTAAACACTAACTTGGAGTTCTTAATAGAATGAAAAAGTGGACTTTCTTTATGTTACTTATCGCCGTTCTCTTGTTC
>NZ_WXWS01000401.1:0-3381 GCF_009904715.1 Vibrio sp. V42_P2S4T144
CTCTGATAAGCCGCCCATTTTTTTCGGGAAAGCTTGATTTTAAACAGGAGTATTTGAATCGAAATAGAAATAAAGAGCGAAGCAAAGGGGTTATCTTGTTACGACGTTATAGTGATAGTTGGAAATTAAAATAGCGATAATTTGACGTTAAATCGCCTAAACGTGGATGTCTAGCAAGCTGCCAATGATTTCATTGTTTTTCTCTATGACAGACGCGCCAACTCGGTTATAACCAGCGGCTTGTGCGAGGTTGCTGAGAGATTCAACTTTTTGAGAGGGAAGGCTAGGTGTTGAGGCTGTTATTGCGACATCCGCAACCGCAGCTAAATCGATGTTGTGATCAGAAAGCTTTTCTTTTACCTTACTTACATTATTGCTAATGCCATGTGCAGCTTTCTCGGCCATTTGTTGTGACATCTGAACGATGTGGTATCCAGATTGAATTCCCGATACAGGCATATCACTACTCCCAACATTATGATAGTGAGAGCATAGGTGGAGTTTATAAAACGTTCAAGTGTTTTATATCAATGACTTGATTAGGCAAACAGTTTGGCAAGCATTTCTCTTTCTTCACCAGATAGAACCGGTTTTTGCGCTTTATTTAGTTTCACGCTGATCTCACCTTGTAATGACTTTAACTGACTTGCCGTTAAATCACTGAGCTTTTGCTTAAGTTCATTAAATTGTTGTGCGTTCATCTCAATACCTTCGTCGTGATTCGGTTTATCCGTCGTTGCCCGAAATTCTTCATCCTTTGGATACAACATATTTATTCAACCAAAATAGATTAGAATTTGATCGATTGCTTTTTGTCCGAATATTGTCAAGGTGTGTTAAGTGATACGTCAGATCTTTCCTAAGAAGGTACATAATTACCCACTTTGGGGTAGATGGAAACGTAAAAAGAAAAAGGGAAGCGATATAGCGCTTCCCTCTTACATATGGTTTGAATGTTACTAACTTACCCTGACGGCAAACTTACTAGCAAGTGAATGAAGCTCTGGGAGCATGCGATAGATAAGATGAAGTTGCTGCAATACCATGCGGGCAGAGCTGTCGTCTTCATCGCGCCATTCATTTAAGCGTTGCTCGAGTCCAGCATCATCAATATTAGATAGGTCACACTCCTCACAATGCTGGTGAAGCTGTTTATGAAGTACATCCAGATGTTGATGAATACAACGGTGAGCATCTAAAACGAGTTTATGAATTGACTCATCTTCGATGCGAGTTCTGTGCGCGCCTAATGCAGAAATATAGTTCAACATTGCGTGATTTAACGTTAGGAAGCGAAAACTTTCATCAACAGCTGCGCGATATTTGCCAGGCTCCGCCAGCATCGTACTAATCGCAGAAGAGAGTGAGGCATCATTATTGTGGGCCTGGCGGCGAGCGATACGGTAGCTCAAATTGTCTTTCTTGCCGATTCTATACTGACCAATGATCTGATCGAGATACTGCTTGTTCGCCTCTATCGCATCCGACATAACTTTGTGAAGCCTTCTCGACTGCCAGTCGGGCAAAATAACTAATACAGCTCCTACTGCAAGCACACACCCGATGAGGGTATCTGCTAGTCGAGGAAGGACAACTGCGTAACCTTCACCTAGTTGATTAAATAAGAAGAGGACGAGCAGTGTAATAAAACCAGTCGCGTACCCATAGTTGTTCATCCGGAAGGCGAAAAACATCACACCAGAGATAACGATAAATACTAACTGGCTTTCTTGAGAAGGGAAAAAAGTCAGCAATGGTACACCAATCAACAAACCAGCTAATGTACCTATTACTCTTGCCGTCAATTTTTGGCGAGTGGCACTGTAGTTCGGTTGGCATACGAATAAAGTGGTTAAGAGTATCCAGTAACCTCGGTCGATGTTGAATATTTGAATGATTCCATAGCCAATCGTTAAGGCAATTGACATACGTAATGCATGCCGAAACAGCATCGAATCTTTGTGTAAATTTGCTGATATACGCTGCCACATCGCTTTTAGCGTGTGTGGGTTGGTATCGGCGAGGGTATCTTCTTCGAGGCCTTCAACATCTGGGTTGTTAATGTTATTAAGCTGTTTTTCTACCGTCGCTAAGTTGTTGAATAAATATGTTAACTGCATCAGAAGACGTTTCCAGTGCCCTTGCTTTTGTTCTTCTAGATAAGCAAGAGAGTTTTGTACTTCAGCTAATGCCAGAATAGATTGATCGGTATGGGAGTATTCATTTCCTAGCTGAATGGCTAGTGCAATATCACGACACGCTTGGGCTTGAGACTCCAAAAGATATTTAAAACGAAACAGCACATCAGAACGTTCAAATTCGGTCGCTAAATCCTGATAGCGATAATGGCTAGAACTGACTCGTTCGTGAATGTCTTGAGCGATGAAATAAATATTTAAAAATCGGTCACTAGGCCCATCAATGTGACCCCGTTTCGATCGGTTAAGTAATGTGGTTTTACAAGCGTTTAGTGCCGTAACCGTGGCAGCATTGCATTTTGCAGCTTCAATCCTCAGCGGTTGTGGCGTCAAGTTGGTCACAGGGTGAAAAAGCTTGGCTTTCGCATCAAGATAATTCGCCATTTGGAAAAACACATTGGCTAGGCTTTGTTGCACCGGTTGAAGGGGCCAAAATATCTGCCAAATCATGGACATGAAGTAATACCAGGCGGCACCAGTCAAAAGCAGTAGTGGCTGAAACCAAATGTTGGTGCTTTCATGTGCGCCAAGCATAGTATAAATAGCGATCAGCAACGAACCAAAAGCAATACTCGCGTACTTAGGACCTATCGCCCCAAGAATGATAAAACCAAAGGTTGAGATAAATAACCCTAATGCAAATGCCCAAGGGGTATCGAACAAGATTTCAATTGAAAAAGCAGCAAGCGCAAAACAGAGAAAGGTGAGAATCAGAGCCTTGATGCGTCCAGTGAAACTGTCATCACTTTCAGCCAAAGCAGCAGCAATAACGCCTAATATTAATGGCGTTATCAGCGTGTTTTGCTCGAAGTACCAAGTCGGGATAACTACACCCAGTAAGGTGATTAGGATAAGAACGCTGTAATTTATGGTCTTGTTTGCCCAATAGAGCCGAAATTTAGAAGTTGCTTGCACAATGCGCCTTATGTTTCCGATGAAGAACAGGGGGAATACTACCAGACCCACTATAGCGCGTTTATGATTTACTTTAAGAAAAATTCGTGGTTGCTGATAAAATCAGCAGGGATGTCATTGACTTATATTAAAGCTGCCAGGTCATGTATTGAGGATTGTAAAGCCAGCTTCAAATAACCTCAGCTTTAGGTTATTAAATCGACAGTAATGTGAATTTTATTAAAGAATAGAAGAAGAAGCTTACTTAGGAGCTCGCCGTTGCTACAAT
>NZ_WXWS01000345.1:0-3376 GCF_009904715.1 Vibrio sp. V42_P2S4T144
GTCTAATGATTAAAATCTATCATCTCGATTATGATTTGTTGTCGTCGCTACGTGTGAATATTTGTTTACCGAAGCGTCCATTCTGCTGTTATAGTTGGTCTGACCAGTAAGGATTCGGTCATGAAGCATCTCACTAAAATAAGGACATATTTTGCAGCTGCACAGAATTCAGGGGTACATTCAGACCATGTATCTCGCCGAATATCCCGATAAATTATTGTTGCTTGATGGTGCCAGTCGAGCAGACATCCCTCATCTTAAAGACTTTATTGAACATCAACTCCATCGTCCTTTTTCTGACCTAAAGTTGGTTGTTGTGACCCACATGCATCCAGACCATGCTGGTGGTGCGCACAAACTACGTGACTTAACAGGATGCAAGCTATTGGCCGCAAAGCGAGAGAACCAGTGGTATAGCGGTGTAGACGGTTGGCTAATGCATTTGACCGATTTGATGTTAGCACGCTGGATGGCGAATCGGATGCGTAAACCAAAGCAAAACCTGTGGTATTCCCGCAAGCTAAAGCCAGATATTGAACTTATTGATGGAGAGTTTATTCCTGGATTTGATGATTGGCAGGTGCTAGAAACACTAGGGCATACCGACCGAGATCTGTCGGTTTATCATTCTGAACAAGATGTACTGTATGTGGCGGATTTAATGGTGCAGGTGAAACAGCATCTGATTGCGCCGTTTCCCATATTTCATCCGAATCAATATCGGCAATCATTAAAGCGTGTGTTTGAGATGAATCCGCAATGTTTGCTTTTGGCACATGGGGGAGAGGTGACTTTGGATGAAAAAGCGTATCAGCACATTTTGAATACAGCGCCGACTAAGCCAATGACGCACTGGCGAGTGACAAAAGTTAAAGCGAAGGGATTGTTGTTTGCGTTATTTCGTAGGAAGTAGGCTAAGATAAAGCCAGACGAGTGATGCTCAACAAAAACGTTCGATCACTCATCTGAAGCTACGGGGTTAAGATGCCAATAAGTGAGATTGGCTAGGATCAACGAGCACTTTGTCTGCCATACCCTGACGACCTAACAACATCATGTAAGTCATTTTTTCACGGTTAGTCAACGTAATGTCGATTGGCCATTGTTGGTCGCCCATACGCAGCATCGTTGTGATCACGCAGCGGTGCTCAAAAGTACCGTTAGAAGATTTAACCTTACGGTTTGCTTTTAGTTTCGCTGTGCAGCGAACCACTTGTTCTAAATGGTATACATCTGGGTGCAAATCGAATGCAACATAAGACTGACCATCTTTTTCAAAGCAATCAATATTGTCTACATGTAATGAAGAGGTTTGAGCGCCTGTATCAATACGCGCTTCAAGGTGAGTAATCCCTAACTCTGGCAAGCAAATAGCTTCGGCATTCCCAATGATCATTTTCTGATTCATAGTGTCATCCTAGCGACGAGTAACAAGAGAGCCGGTTTTTGGCTCTCTTGTGCGTTAAACAAAAATCAACCTTTACCGCGAGTACGGTTTGAATTTGGCTTAGCGTTTTTCTCGATAAAATCGAAGATCATACCTGCAATGTTTTTACCAGTTGCTAGTTCGATGCCTTCTAGACCAGGGGAAGAGTTCACTTCCATTACCACTGGGCCATTTTTAGATTGAAGGATATCCACACCACAAAGGTTCAAGCCCATCACTTTCGCTGCATTTACAGCGGTCGCACGCTCTTCTTTGCTCAAACGCACGAGTTGTGCAGAGCCACCACGGTGAAGGTTAGAACGGAACTCGCCTTCTTTTGCTTGGCGCTTCATTGCGGCAATCACCTTATTTCCGACAACAAAACAACGGATGTCCGCGCCTTTTGCTTCTTCGATAAATTCTTGCACCATGATGTTAGCTTTCAAACCCATGAAAGCTTCAATCACGCTTTCTGCCGCTTTATTTGTTTCAGCAAGTACAACACCAATGCCTTGAGTGCCTTCTAGCAATTTAATTACTAGAGGTGCGCCACCAACGTTTTTGATCACGTCCTGAATGTTGTCAGGATGGTGAGCAAAGCCAGTGCGTGGCAAACCGATGCCTTTACGTGATAGCAGTTGCAATGAGCGCAACTTGTCACGAGAGCGGCTGATCGCGACAGATTCGTTGACACAAAATGTACCCATCATTTCAAACTGACGTACAACAGCAGTGCCGTAAAACGTAATAGATGCCCCAATACGCGGAATAACAGCATCGTATTGCGGTAATTCTTCACCCTTGTAGCGGATCTTAGGGTTGTTGCTCGTAATGTCCATATAACAGTGAAGCGTGTCGATCACATCGATTTGATGCCCACGTTCTTCACCCGCCTGTTTTAGGCGCATGGTTGAATATAAATTCTCATTACGAGAGAGAATAGCAATACGCATGGCAATTCCTTAGTAAGTCAGTACCAAATTAAAATATAAGTATAGAGCATAGAATGCAGTAGGCAGGTGATCATGTTATGACATAACCTACTTACTTCAACGATTTAGAATTGTGGTTGAACAACCACGTCGTCAGAGGTGCGCACCTTAGGGCGTTTTTTTGTGAGATGAAAACGAAAAAGCATCGTCGACACGACAAAAATATTTTATCGAACGCTCACGCCTTGCGGTATGAGACTGTCAAGGGTGAGACAAATAAAATTGAGTAAAAATTTCATCGCTTTGTCACGAATTATCGCTTAAAAAAGCGGCCAATTTGACCGCTGTTTTTAGCTGTTTTGATAGTGACTTAAAAAAAGTTCCGCCGTTTGGGTCGCTAACAGCCTAGATTCTTCATTCGACAAAGAGGGGCGAATTCCCATTAACTGCGGCCAGAATGCACTGCCTTTAAGTAAGTTGTGCAATTGAGAGCTTGCTATATGTACATCATCAATTTGCAAAGCGTTACTGTTCGATTTCTCAGTAAGCCAACGATACAGGGCGGTTTCCTGTTTCGACATTTGTTCTGCTTGTTCTTTGAGATCTTCCGGCTTAAATAAGAAGTGCCCAAATGCCACTTTTGCCAGCTCAATATAGTTTGGTTCCGTCACCACAATGATCTCGCTGTAGAGTAATTCAATCAATTGATCTTTTAGCGGGAGTGTTGGTAAACGTTCAATGTCGCTATCCATCATTGAAGAACGCCAAAGCTCAGTCAGCAACTCCGTCACGATCGCTTCCTTAGAAGGGAAGTGATTATAGACCGTGCGCTTAGAGACTTGTGCGATTGCAGAGAGCTTATCCATGCTGGTGTTTTGCACCCCAAACTCTTGGAACGCTTGCCTTGCCGCGCACAAGATGGCTTCTCTTTTGGTTTCGCTACGACTTTTTCTTTTTACATTCATAAGCTTGCTAAGTTAGAAGATCATTTCTTGATCTATTTTACACTAAGTAGTTT
>NZ_WXWS01000243.1:0-3367 GCF_009904715.1 Vibrio sp. V42_P2S4T144
CTCTTACACCTATCAATCCATCCGTTTTTTAGATGAAAACTTCTGGAACACCGTTAGTAAATATCGGGTATTAGTCGTATTTGATGAGATCCACCATTGCTCGTTTGATGATGAGGGGCGGTCAAATTCATGGGGGCTAGAGATTGTGTCAAAGATCCAAAGCTTTGCTCGTTATACTCTGGCTCTATCGGGTACTCCCTGGCGCTCTGACCGTTTACCGATAGTTATGGCAGAGTATTCTGATCCAGAAGGCATGCTTGTTTGCGATTATCAATACGGCTTGCAACAGGCAGTTGTTGATGGGGTATGTCGCCAACCTAAAATTGCCTTGATAGACAACGAGCATTTGAGTATCCAGACTGGCAGTAGTAATCAGAATTTTGCTTCCATTTTGGAATGCCTTAAAGAATCCGATGTTTCTTATCAAAGCGTCATTCACAATGAAGAAGCAATGGATTACATCTTGAATAGTGCCTGTAAAAAGCTAGCGCAGATCAGGGAACTTTCGCCAAACGCGGGCGGGTTGGTGGTCGCTGCTTCTATCAAGCACGCGAAAGATATTCAAAAACGCTTGGTCAAGCAGTTTAATCAATCAGCCACCATTGTGACTTATCACCACGTAAGCCCACTAAATGAAATTGAATCTTTTCGAAACTCGAATGTTCAGTGGATAGTCAGTGTTGGGATGATAAGTGAAGGTACGGATATTCCTCGGCTACAGGTTTGTTGTCATATGAGTTCGGTTAAAACGGAACTCTATTTTAGACAGGTCCTTGGGAGAATATTGAGAGTTAATGATTCACCTAACCAAGAAGCATGGTTGTATACCTTTGCTGAAGAAAGTTTGATTGGGTTTGCTGAAAGAATTGAGCAGGATATTCCTGATAGTTGCATGTACATTAAACAAGAGAATAATGTGCCGAGTGCTGTAGATTCACAATGCTTATCAATAAGCACCGTATCGGAAAGCGCTCAATCTAATCGCTCTCAACCAAGCTTACTTAGTTGGGGAAAAGCTTCAGATATCATTAACCCAAATAATGTTGAGCCTACTTTAGCATTGGATGAGCTGAGGTTAGGCCAATTTAAACAGAGAGTCATCGCAGCGTTCACTTAAACTAATTCTGCTTCAATCTGTTTCAATGTTTTACCTGAAGAGTTTTTCTAGTAATCAGGACTACTGCAAAGATAGCCAAATAGGACGGCTGCGGCTTGCGAGGCACTCGTAAACAGAATATCTTCAGCCGCAACCAAATGATCTCCAGATGGTGCTAGCACACTTTACTATTCTAGGTTAGTACCCAACTTTGTATAGTCTTTAAATAAACTAGCCTGTGCAGTTGTTAGCGCTTGAGAGCCTTTCAATACGACAATGCCCTCATCAGTAAGTACTGTTCTAGCATCAACTTTTTTGATCTTCAGTTGCAATAAAGTGTTCTCTTGCTCCAGTTATTTGTTCCCTAGAGAACAAATAACAGTACGAATGTCAGAGGGCAATAAAGTTTTAACACAAACTAGCCATCACATGAGCTAGCTCGTTGCTGGACAAAAGTGAGTCACGAACAAAAACATACTTTGATTCTTTGGATTACCTCAGCTATTACCACTATATACTCAGCAGACATGAATGTAGCCAAATTCACTTATCCTCTACATTCCCAGTAGAAAATGAGATAGAGAAACAAAAGATGAAGGCTTCGTTTCAATACTGAACGAATAATTGGCACGATCTGATTGAATGCTGTCGTCATTGGATGTCTAGTGGCGCAATTTGAGAGTCTATAATATCTCCATCAGTACGACGTTTAGCAAAGAGTAAGCACACTAATAGAGGCATTCAGCATGACAAACACAGCACTAATCACTGGCGCATCAAGCGGTATCGGTCTTGAACTGGCAAAAATTCACGCAAGCAAAGGTGGTAACTTGATACTTGTGGCTCGCTCTGAGTCCAAACTCAATAACCTTAAAACAGAACTAGAAAATCAGCATGGTATTCAGGTCACAGTCATTGCTTTAGATCTATCTCAACCTAGCTCAGCTCAAGCGCTATTTGAACAAACCGAAGCGCGTTCTCTACAAGTCGATACGCTAATTAACAACGCAGGTTTTGGTGGTCACGGCAAATTCCATGAACGTTCTCTGGTCGATGAACAAGCAATGATGCAAGTGAACATGGTTACATTGACCAATCTGACGCACCTTTATCTAAAGGGCATGGTTGAACGTAAACAAGGAAAAATCCTTAATGTGTCATCAACCGCTTCATTTATGCCAGGTCCTTTGCAGGCGGTGTATTACGCAACAAAATCATATGTCACCTCTTTCAGTCAGGCGGTCGCAGAAGAAGTTAAAGATAATGGTGTAACCGTTACAGCACTATGCCCTGGTACTGTGGCAACTGGGTTTGTAGAAGCGGGAAATTTAGAAGGCGTTGATGCGTGGAAAAATGCAAAAACACCAAGCTCCGTTGCTGAGTGTGGCTATAACGCTATGGAAAAAGGTGAGCTAGTGGCGTTTAATGAGCCTTCGTTGAAGTTTATGCTTAACTGGATTATCCCGTTTTTACCGCGCAAGCTCGTGTTAAAAATCTCACGCCAAGCAATGGAAAAGAGCACTAAATAAAGTAACGGGCTAATTTGATATAGTCGGAATCTGTAGTGTCAATAGGTTAAAGTGTTGCGATGAAAAGAGCGAGTAAGTTTGTTATATCTCCAAACTGGAAAGTGCTATTTAAAGACTTGGGAATAGAGCTTCAACACATATTAGGTTTTGCCGAACTGCCACCAAGGTTGTTTGAGCAAAACAAAGTGCAATTAACCCCGTCTCAATACTTCCAACTATGGCATGGTATAGAAGCTGCCGCTCAGGTGAAAGGCATTGATATCGCGCTAAAGTTTGCACAAGTTATGAGTTTTGAATCATTTGACGCTCCAATATTCGCCGCAATATGCAGCGCGAACCTTAATGCAGCAGTCAAACGGCTTCAGGAATATAAACCTATAATCGGGCCAATGTTACTTACCATCGAACAAACTGAGCAACATACTCGTGTTGATATCGGTTGCTACGGCTATGACGGCGAACTGCCGAGCATGCTTTCCCTTACGGAGCTAGTATTTTTCACTCAATTGACACGGCTTGCTACTCGGTCAAACGTACAGCCCGTTGAGGTTATACTGCCAGAACTGCCGAATAACCTGAATGCCTATCAAGCTTACTTTGGTTGCTCTATTCGCCAAGGCTCCAAAACAAGCATTGCGTTTCGTGCTGAAGACGCCCGAATGCCATTCCTGACTGATAATCAGATGATGCTGTCTGTTTTTGATGGTGATTTAAAACAGAGGTTGGAGGCAGTGTCCCATCG
>NZ_WXWS01000466.1:0-3365 GCF_009904715.1 Vibrio sp. V42_P2S4T144
ACCGACCGTGCAAATAATGCTCCTGAACGATGAAAACGAATATGGAAACCAATTCGGCGCAACTCATCTCGACCAAACTTTGTTGAGTTTAAACTCTTAGCGATGGTTCTGTCTGATAGCCGAATTAAACGTCGAATTGAATACAGTGGAACAGAACCGAGTAACGTGCCACTGTTGGTGGTTAATATCTTTTGCATTGGCAACAATTGCAATAAGGACCACGCTCTCGCTAGATGAGTTGGATGCAGTCGACCTTCTGGATCTTCAATGATCAGTATTGGTCTCGCACAGCGCCTTAAATCGGTGGGACCCTTAGCTTGAAGATAGGCATTGAGTAACCCCATTAAAAGCAAGCGGCTTTGTTTGTCATTGGTTTCTTTCAAGAACTGACTCAAGCCTTTATCAGAGGAAGGGCTTGTATAGAAAAGACCATCACGAGGTTTGCGTGGGTTGCCTTTACTGACACTTCTGAACGCGAAATAGTGTTCAACAAGCGTTTGCATTGAGTCGAGGCTACTACGAATCTCACCTTTATTCACATGGCCAGGCATAGCCAATAAGCGTCGACAGGTGTTGTTGATTCGTTTTTCAATCCGAGCATTTTTACCATCGCCGTTGACATGGTTTAAATCTGGGAAGCGTCGGGAGTCACGTAGTCGGATTACAGGATGAAGTGTCATTAACTCAATAGCGAGTTTCTCTGAGTGGTGAAGTTTTTTGGGTTTGCCGTTATGATCCAAAAACGCGTACTTTGTATTAATGCCGTGCTCATCGCGAGACGCACTAATACGATAGTAAATGACTTGCTCACCATCTTCGTTGGTGCACCATGTAGGCTTTATGCGTCTGTAGCGTCCCGCTTTTACTTCGTTTTTATCCTGTGCTTTAAAACAAACAATGATCTGTAAGTGTTGTGTTTGTGGATGAGAAATTGAGTAGTCAACGTGAAAATCTTTCAGTTTGAATTGATACAATGAGCCATTGGCAGGTAGTGCGATGGAAAGGGCATCGAGCAATGATGATTTGCCCCACGTGTTTTCACCGATGAGCGTGGTGAGTTCGTCAAAAGAGAGTGAAAGGCGTTTGATGCCTCTAAACCCGGAGATTTCGATGCGTTCTAGTCTCATCTCAATCCTCCTTGCAATTATTTGAATTATCGAGAGTTATTTTGCTACTCCTAAGCATATATGAATTCGGAATTTTTGAGTTAAGCTCAGTTCACAAAATTACGAGAGCCTCTTACTGAATAGAGACCGTTACAAGCGAGGCTTGTTTTCAAAGCCGGGGGACAGCATCGTGATCACTTAAACATGAAACCCTAAATCGCAGTTTCATAAAATTCATGATTCTGTCATGATTCACTTCTTATTATTATAAGGAATGAAAAAAGAGAAGATGAAGAGAATAACAATCATAAGCCAGTGAGAATCAAACTGGCACACATCAATGACACACATTCCTACTTTGAACCAACGTCATTACAGTTAAAGCTTAAGATAAACAATGAACTCACGCTAGAACCCTATGTCAGTGCTGGCGGCTTTTCTCGTATCGCAACCAGAGTCGAGCAGTTAAGAGATGATGCTCAGCGCCAAGGTCATGGGATGTTGTTCCTCCATGCCGGAGATTGCTTCCAAGGCACGCTGTATTTCTCACTATTTAAAGGCAAAGCCAATGCCGACTTATTGAACGCATTAAAGATTGATGCAATGGCGTTAGGTAACCATGAATTAGATATGGGGAATGAGCCAGTTGCATTGTTTTGCCAACGTACTCAGTTCCCATTGCTTGCTGGCAACTGGGATTTATCCAATGAATCACTTAAAAAACCTCACCGTATCAGTGATTGCAAGGATGTATATAGTTACAACCGGATACACAGAGCGCTCAATACATTGTTAAAGAATTCCATGGTGAGCGGGTCGCGATTTTCGGATTATCCATAGATAAAATGAGCGACATCGCAAACCCTGATGCAGACACGCCTTTTCACTCAGCAATTGAAACCGCCAAGGCGACCGTAAAACAAATCCATTCATCAGGTATAAAAAATATTATTCTTCTGAGCCACTTAGGTTATGAAGGTGATTTAGAGTTAGCTGAGCAAGTCGCAGGTATTGGAATAATTGTTGGTGGACACAGCCACCGGTTGCAAGGTGATTTTTCATCAATAGGGTTAGGACAAGACGATCCCTACGGTATCAAAATTAATGATACCTATGTGGTGCAAGCGGGTTTCCATGCTTTGACAATGGGGCACTGTGTCATTGAGTTTGATGAACACGGTAAAGCAACGATGTTGAGTGGACAAAATGAACTGTTGCTGGGTCGACGTATTTTTTGGGACTCGACGCTAAACCAACAGCTCGACCAAGGTGTATTCGAAACCGCGTGCGACTTCATCCATGGTCAACCGAATGTCGTGGTTTGTAAGAAACACCCGGAAACTCAAGCGATCCTGAGCGATAAATATATTCCTCAGGTCAGGCAGTTACAGTCACAAGTCATTGCTAGTGTTGACACCAAAAAGCGTCATGTGAGAATTCCCGATGAATTTGGTGAGAGTGAGTTGGCTTCCTCCGTTGCCCGATCATTTCTGCACTGTTTAAACAAACGTGGATATGACGTTCAATTTGCAATTCATAATGCGGGTGGCGTGCGAACCTCTTTGAACCCTGGCAACATTACAGTGGCAGACATTGCCGGACGGCTGTTGCCTTTTGCCGTTCCTATCGGCTTTTACGATGTAAAAGGCAGCGCTATTCGCCGTGCACTTGAAGGCGCGATAAATAATGCACTCAACAATGGCGTAGAAGGCACTGGATCTGGCAGTTATCCGTACACTTACAATTTAAACTTCGAGTACCACGCAGATGCCCCAAAAGGTGAAAGAGTTCAATCATTAGTGATTTTTGATGGCAAACAATGGGTTGGTGTTCAAGATGATGTTTGGTATCGAGGGACTTCTTCTGCCTATACGATGAAAGGGAAAGAGGGGTACGACGCATTGCAGGAGATGAAAGGAGAAGGACGTGTGACCAGTTTGTCCATGGCTGATTGTTTTATTGAACTCCTGACCGATGAGCCAAACTGTTTGAATCAAAGTCACAAACTTTACACAAAGCGACGTCGATAATAGATACTGGTATTGATTTTGCTGCTCTCCACTTACTACATGGGTTGATGAGGATGGCAGTATGTGGAATAAAGATTGGGCAGATACGGCAGTCGTGGTTGCCTGGATCGCAATTTGGTCAACACTGGTCTACTTTGTGCCTCTAAGCGGCTTTTGAATTGCTAAGAATGTGGATGTTACAAAAGGGAGCAGTAATGCTCCTTTTTTGTATCTATCTTCCCCGTTAGGG
>NZ_WXWS01000103.1:0-3362 GCF_009904715.1 Vibrio sp. V42_P2S4T144
ATTTAGATCAAGACGCAACAATGCGCATTGAATCTAACAGTCTTAGAAGCAGTAGGCGGGTATCCGATATCAAGAATCTAGATAAGTAAACGCTCGGACAAGCGAGAGCATGTTGAGTGGTTACTTATTTGGATTAAAAAATACATGGATTAGAAACTAAGCCCTTCAATACTTCCGCATTATCTCAATAAATAACGCGCTTGTTTTCACGGGCACCCTGCTTGCTGGTATATCTGCGAGGAGTAAAGTCGTGAGCCAAAAAGAACAAATAAAAACATACAAAGGTCCAGCTGGTGGTTGGGGTGCACTGAAAGCCGTAACCAGAAGTTGGTGGGGCAGTGAAAATGCAGTTAAAAACATTCGCACTATGCTCAAAACCAACCAAAATGGCGGTTTCGACTGCCCTGGATGTGCATGGGGCGAGTCGCCAGATAGTGGTAAAGTCAATTTCTGTGAGAATGGCGCGAAAGCGGTAAACTGGGAGGCGACCAATCGTCTGGTTGATCCTGAGTTTTTTGCCAATCACAGCGTTTCTTCTCTCTCAACGCAAACCGATTACTGGTTGGAATACCAAGGCCGTATCACGCACCCAATGCGATACGATGCTGAATCCGATCACTACGTGCCAGTCTCTTGGGATGAGGCTTTTGCACTTGTCGCGAAACATCTCAATCAATTGGATTCACCACACCAAGCTGAGTTTTATACCTCTGGTCGTGCAAGCAACGAAGCGGCGTTTTTGTATCAGCTATTTGTGCGCGCATTCGGTACCAATAACTTTCCAGATTGTTCCAACATGTGCCACGAAGCCAGTGCTATCGGGATGAAAGACACCATTGGCGTTGGTAAAGGCACAGTGATCTTTGATGATTTTGAAGAAGCTGATGCGATTTTCGTGATTGGTCAAAACCCGGGTACGAACCACCCACGAATGCTTGAACCTCTGCGTGAAGCGGTAAAACGTGGAGCACAGGTTATCTGTCTAAACCCGCTGAAAGAGCGCGGATTAGAGCGTTTCCAAAACCCACAGATGCCGATTGAGATGTTGAGTAACGGTTCAGAGCCTACCAACACGGCGTACCTGCGTCCTGCTTTAGGTGGAGACATGGCAGTGTTTCGTGGCATCGCGAAATTCTTGTTGCAATGGGAACGCAAGGCATTGCAAAACGGTGGAAAAGCGGTATTTGATCGTGAATTCATCAAGCAACACACAACAGGTATTGATGAGTATTTGGCTGAAGTGGACGCAACCTCTTGGGAACACATCGCGGAACAATCGGGTCTTGATTTAAGTGAAATCGAGATGGTGGCGAGCATGTATCGACGTGCAGAACGTGTGATCATGTGTTGGGCGATGGGGTTGACTCAGCATCGTCACTCTGTGCCAACCATTAAAGAAGTCGCAAACGTGCAAATGTTACGAGGTAACGTTGGTAAGCCGGGAGCGGGGCTTTCACCAGTGCGTGGTCACAGTAACGTTCAGGGCGACCGTACGATGGGCATTGATGAAAAACCTTCAGATCTGTTGTTGGATCGCATTGAAAGTCGATTTAACTTTGCCGTCCCGCGCGATGAAGGCCACAACACTGTGCAAGCCATTAAAGCGATGGAAGAAGGGCAAGCGAAAGTATTTATCGGTTTGGGCGGCAACTTTGCACAAGCAACGCCAGACACAGAACGTACGCACAACGCGATGCGAAACTGTAATTTAACCGTACACATTTCGACGAAGTTAAATCGTTCTCACCTTGTCACAGGTAAAGATGCGCTTATTCTTCCATGCTTAGGCCGTACTGAGATTGATCAGCAAGCGACTGGCCCACAAGGCGTGACGGTTGAAGATACCTTCAGCATGGTACATATTTCATTTGGTCAGCTAAAACCGCGTTCGGAGCATTTGCGTTCAGAACCAGCGATTATTGCCGGTATTGCCAATGCTACACTTGGAGCAAAACCAATTGATTGGTTGTGGGCGATTGAAGATTACGACCGTATTCGCGATTTGATTGCCGACACGATTCCGGGCTTTACCGACTTTAACCATAAGCTTAAACACCCAGGTGGATTCCACTTGGTAAACCCAGCTGCCGAGCGTCGATGGAATACACCAAGCGGCAAAGCGCAGTTCAGCTCTAGCGAGTTGCCGAAGCAGTTGATCAGCGAAGCGATACTCGAAAAAGGCCAAAAGCCAGATTTGATCTTGCAAACTATGCGCTCACACGACCAATACAATACGACACTTTACGGCTTGAATGACCGTTATCGTGGAGTATTTGGTATGCGCGAAGTGCTGTTTATCAATGAAGCGGATATTCGTAAACTCGGTTTTGAACCGGGCGACAAAGTGGACATGGTGTCATTATGGGAAGATGGCGTAGAGCGTCGCGTAAGCGGATTTACGCTTGTTGCCTATGATGTGCCAGCAGGTCAGGCGGCGGCTTACTATCCAGAAACAAACCCATTAGTTCCTTTGGACAGTTATGGGGATAGAACGTTTACGCCAACCTCTAAGTTTATTGCGATAAAATTGGAAAAATCGACATCCGATAAGATCGCTTTGGTGGAAGCGGAATAGTGACCAAACCGGCACAACGACATTTCGGATAAGCAAACGGCTGATATTAATTATCAGCCGTTTTTAATTGCGCTCAGTCTGCATTTAGTGCGCATAGCTTGTGTATAATGTTAATGACATTATGCTGCTCGATAATAGACAGATAAGGCCGATTTGAATCTAATTTCAAGTAGTAAAACTAATAAGAAGATGCTTATGACCTTGAAAAATATAATTAAATTAACAATCAGTCACTTAGTGGCAGTTTCTATTGGCATTGCGATCGGTATCTATACTTTACCGATCCTTATTGCACCACCTGCGCCGACCGATGAGCAAGTTGCTAAGAGCAAGCAAGGCGCAGAATACAGCGCAGTGTTTAAGAGGGAACTCAAAGGTAGCGACGCTTTTCATTGGGGGGAGGGAGAAATTCATTTGAGTTCTGAAGTCATTACGTTGGTAGGAAAACTCGCTCCCGGACCAGACTATAAACTCTATCTATCTCCTAAGTTTGTCGAAACGGAACAAGAGTTTAATGACCTTAAATCTGAGATGAGCTTAATTGGTGATGTCAAAACGTTCGATAACTTCGTTGTTGAGGTTCCTCAAAGCACTTCAATTTCTGAATACAATACGGTTGTTGTATGGTGCGAGACATTCGGTGAGTTCATTACTTCGGCAAAGTATCAATAAACCTTAGCAGTAGAGTGAAAGGCTTTTCTTTTCACTTTACGCTAGGATGTTGTTTCGCATAATTAAGAGGCAAAGACTCTTAAACATTCTAAATTTAAGAGCCTTTGTTTAGAGT
>NZ_WXWS01000291.1:0-3360 GCF_009904715.1 Vibrio sp. V42_P2S4T144
TTTATGAAGCGTTTAGTCAGAGTGGTTGAAAGGGAGTTAATACAGCAAGAACACCCCTTCGTAGCCGCCGATCTCAATGTGAGAAACATAGTCGCCGATGTTACCGTCTTGATCTACAGGTCGCATAGGTTCTGGAAGTGCGATAGTTATCTTCGGTGAGGAGAAATAATCGATATTCTTGCCAAAGAAATCAGTTCGATACAGAACTCGGCCTTTGGTGAATTCGCGGGCTAACACCATCTCTGTAGGGCCATGCATCACTACCGTATCGTCTGAGTGATACGCAAAGTACGTATGGGTTGGTAACAAATCGATAGCGCCATTAGGCAAGTCAGGATGAGCCACTTTGCTCATAGAAGCATCTCCAATCACCGTGTAATCGGCGGAATAGGGCGTGCTGGTGGACATCATTAGCGGAGTCGCCTGATACCCATCTGGGATTTGATTGGTTGGCATACCTAAATCGATGGCAAGCAAGGCGCTAGGTTGATAAG
The DNA here is from genome assembly GCF_009904715.1 of Vibrio sp. V42_P2S4T144. NCBI lineage: Bacteria > Pseudomonadati > Pseudomonadota > Gammaproteobacteria > Vibrionales > Vibrionaceae > Vibrio > Vibrio sp. V42_P2S4T144. The sequence continues at coordinate 495 of NZ_WXWS01000291.1, forward strand.
CAATATTCTTTGGTACGCCTGCCTTCCAGAAGTTGTCACTTGTTGTGTTATTACTTCCATATAAGTAGCCATTGTTCCACTGATTAAAGTAAATGCGCTCAGGGTGATAGTTTAAGTAGAACACCGCTAGTGCAGAGTATTGGTCCTGTTTCCAATTGTTTTCTGTGTTACCAAAGTATTGAACGCGACCATAACGCGTGGTCGCTTGATAAATCACTTTCTGGCCAGCTTTGGCGAGTGCAGAGTTATCCCAAAATTTAGCCAAGCCAGCATAGCCACTAAAGCCGGTAGCAGGGAAAAGGTAGTGCTCGCGCAAGTACAAGTAGCCAGCGTTAACCAAGTGGTTTTGCCCATTACGACCGAATAAGTTTGCCGTACCTATGTTGAGGCCAATTAACGCATCTTCATCCAGCGTTGCCAGTTTATTCAAGAACGCCGTGAATTGCGCTTTGTAAGCATCGTCAGCAGCTTGGCTACCCGCCACCAAACCAAGTTCATCCACTGTGCCTCCGGAATATATGTAGAACTGATTTGCACCGAGTAACTTATTCGTATCGTCGTTGTACGCACCATTTAAACCTTGTTTCGCCCATTCAGCTTGGTAAGAGTGGCGCATTGTATTGGCAAAAAAGGGATTGCCGAGATTGGTCAATGCCCAAGAAGAGGTTTGATTCCACATACGACCAAATGGAATAACGCGTGACTCCCAACGAAATCGTGCGGTTGCATTCTTATTCGAACGGTTTTTGTATTCATGCCAAGAAAGATAATTGTCTTGGTTTCGATCTGCAGATTTGTCGAAGCCACGAATTTTACGCCAGCGTTGAATGGTTTGACCTTCCGGTGTCTCCGTTGGTGCTCCTGAGATATTGACGGCAGGGAAGCTATCTTTGAGTTGAATGTTTTCGAGACGTGGGCGGTTTTCTATGTTGTCGTCATGCCAAGTAATTTTCGCAACGTAAAGGCGGCCGCCGTCGCGTAAAAAGGTGGAGCCAAAGTACTGACCGCCATCATAAGTTTTTCCGCTACCATCATGCGTTGTAGCGCGAACCCAATCCGAAGGGACAGACCAGTTGACCGTTTGGTTTTTAGTCATGTTCTCAGTTTTGTCTTTTTTAATCGCGAAGCGTTTCCATTCAGTTACCTGACCAAACGAGTCGATGGCAGAAGGGTATTCAATCGTGAAGCTGCCGCCTTGAGCAAACTGAGAGAACGTAAAGGCTAAGCGGTCGAACTTCTCTGAGTGATAGACATAGAGGGCTCCACCATTATTCGCCTGACCAAATACATCAGCATCCCATGGCGGTGGTTGATATAGCCAAAAACCGGCGTGGTTAGCGTTGGCGGTATAGCCAACGATCATCGGTTTTCGATTGAGTAGAGTATTCTCACCATGGCTTGAGTCGACTTCAGCTAGGATAGTGTCTTCAGAAAAGTGGAGAAAGAAATCTTCGTAGTCAATTCCATTCAGTTCTGCGTGATTACGTATATCGTTTTCCAGCCAACCTGAGTTAAGTTCCAGCTTTTGGTTGTACATGTAACCAAGTGCTTGTACACGCTCATTATGACTTTTACTTTCGTAAGCGCCGAATACGATATCAGCATAATCCAGTTCCCATTCACGTGTAGCCGCAGCAGAGATAGGCTTATCTTGAAGATCAATACCCTGTTCATGCAATCCAGGTAACACGATTGCTGTTCTACTCCAAACGCTGGGTATGGAAAGTAAGCTCAGAGAAGCAAGTGCCATGAGAGAAAAACAATGCGACTTCAACATGGGGTTATCTCACTCATACTTAGATGACTCGAATTAAGGGCCAGAATACAAAGAGAAATTATAGTCTATTCACAAAGTCCTAATCAGGAACCCGCCGATAGAAGGCTTTACCGGAAATCGAGGGGGGAAGCCCGGCAAAAATGAGAAGGTCTGCGTCGGGTGTAGTACGTTCAAAGACTCAAAATTCCGTCTACACAAGCACAAAAGTAACCAGAATTTTAACCTTGTTTCGATTGCCATCATATTGTTGGATTTTCATCAACAATTTCAGTTAAAACCAACTGATTAAACCAGTCATATTCTCTGTTGTATTGATTGCTTATCATACAAAAATTTAACAAAATTAATTTTTATACATTTTTATTGCATAAAAAATCCTTTTGAGTAATATAAATGCCAAGTGACAATTAATGCGGTATGTCAGCATGACTATTCAGGTAAGCGGAATCAATAAATCCTACGGTGAGACACAAGTGCTTCACGATGTCAGCTTTAAGTGTGAAAGCGGCGAAACACTGGTGTTACTCGGTCCGAGTGGTGCAGGGAAGAGCTCTCTACTGCGTGTTCTTAACCTTCTTGAAGGGGCGGATAACGGCCAGTTAAACATCGCTAATGACGCATTCGACTTTTCAACTGAAATCAAAGAGAAGCAAGGTTTAGCGCTTCGTCGTAAAGTGGGCATGGTGTTCCAACAGTACAACCTATGGCCACACATGACAGTGATGGAGAACCTGATTGAGGCTCCGGTAAAAGTCGCTGGCATGGATAAAGAAGAAGCGAAGAAGCAGGCAATGCAAATTCTTGCGACGCTGCATTTGGCAGACAAAGCGGATGCATGGCCGATGCAACTTTCTGGTGGTCAGCAACAACGTGTGGCGATTGCTCGTGCATTGATGATGAAACCGGAAGTCTTGCTTTTTGATGAACCGACCGCTGCGCTTGATCCGGAAATTACTAACCAAGTCGTTAAGATTATTAAAAATTTAAGCGAAACCGGAATTACACAAGTAGTTGTGACGCACGAAGTGGATTTCGCCAAGAAAATCGCTAGTCACGTACTGTATTTAGAAAAAGGACACATCGTTGAGC
>NZ_WXWS01000438.1:0-3353 GCF_009904715.1 Vibrio sp. V42_P2S4T144
CGCAATGTGGTGTCGAATATAATGACCTGATCGTTCATGTTTGCTTCCTTCCTGATTTCTGCACTTTCGCGCAAGTGAATCGTTTACTTCCAGTATTTAGATATAAAAAAACCCGCATTCTCATGCGGGTTCTTAGAAATTGGTGTGGTTATTTTTCTTCCACAGCCTACCCGCGCGAACTGGTCACGATCAGGAGGAGGCTAAGCAGGATAGAAAAATGAGCTGACATAGTTGTTAAGCTTTCCACATAATTAAGTTAACAAATTAGTACCGCACTCCATGAAGCGCGTCAACCCTAAAGTCGATTTTTTATTCATATCGGATGAGTCTTTTCGTTTGCTTGAAAAAAATGATGCACTAAGTGAAACGACATGATGCGATAGAAACGTGCTAGAAGAAGTAAGTTCTCATCAAGTTTGCGACGTTTCATTACCAAAACAAGCATCGGGATTGCGACTTGTCACACAAAGGTCCGAATTGTTTGGCAAAAGTTTTGAATGACCATTTATAGTAGTGCAGTTGCACTAGGTAAAAGAAATATAAGGGTTAGGGAAAGAATGAGGTTAACAAAACAATTTGGACGTTCAGCTATAGTATTTACTCTGGTCAGCTTGTCGGGTTGTCAGCTGTTTCAATCGCAGACCTATGTGGAAGTGGCTTCCCCCGTTGTTATGAATGATCACTCACAGAGCGTCATGGTCATTAATGATCAAATGGATCGATTTTTGAGTTATGAAGGACGCGAATCGTTCTTGAATCAGATGCTTGTTGCCCTTGAGTCTGACAGCCGAAATAAGTTTAAAGGTAAAGATCCGGAAACGTATTCTTGGTGGAAGATCCGCGTTCAACCTAGTGAGAAACAGCAAGCGGAAGTTTTCCGACCAACCACTGAAGGTGTCGATACTTCAAACCCAGTAGAGTTTATGGATGTTTCTTACCGCTCTAAGACCACATTAAACCTACGCTCCAAACCGAGTCTTGAAGGGGAAAAGCTTGGCGTATTATCGAAAGGGGAAGTCTTTAATGTGCTAGCAAAAGTAGTTGATCAACCTTGGTTTCTCGTTGAACAGAAAGGAGTGATAAAAGGTTATGTCCATAAGGATTATGCGCGCAGCAATGTGATAAATCGTGACATTTTATCTACACAGCCTAACCCTTTACTAGAGCCTAACTCGAGTAAAACGGAGCAAACGAGTATAGAGCATGAACTGTCGGGAAACTATACTTGCCGCTCACTGAGCTATGAGCTTACAAAAGATGGCGACATGACGACGGGCTCTTTGCGCGCCTGCCGCAAGAAGAGAAAAGTCTGGTATATAGACACCCCTCAACCGCAACTATCAAACCCTTCTTAATGTTCTATTTTTATGGTTATGCCCAATAGATAAATTGTTGGGCGCACCTTAATTTGGCCTTTGTCATTAATTGTCCAAACTCCCGTCATGCTGTTGTCACCTAAACCTCCTACTTTTCACAGAAAGGCGTTGTCAAAGTAAGGAAAGGTCACATGCGAACCATAGAGACAATTACACAGCCAATTGCAACCATTGCTAAGTTTGATTTAGCGCTCTCTAGTGTTTGTCTTAAGCACCGTTTTAATCAACAAGTCGCCAATATCAGTAAAGGAGTTTCCCACAGTGGTGACGGGCATCTTTACTTGGTGTTGGGGTTATTAGCTTGGTATTTAGATAAGGAGCAAGGAGTCTGGTTTTTACTGGCGGGTTTACTTGCTTTTGCTATCGAGCTACCAATTTATTGGACGCTGAAAAATAGTTTTAAGCGTCGTCGCCCTGAAGAGCTTAATGCACTCCTTCCTGCTTTTATTACACCCTCTGATCGCTACAGTCTTCCTTCAGGACACACTGCCGCTGCGTTTGTCATGGCGACGCTGATTGACCATTTCTATCCGAGCCTAGGCGTTGCTGCATTCTTTTGGGCAAGTTTAATCGGAACCGCGCGAATCTTATTGGGTGTGCACTTTTTTACCGATGTCATCATTGGTGCACTGCTTGGCAGTCTTTGTGGTGGATTAGCGATTGCGATGTTGGGAGGCTAATTGATGAAAATCTTGTACGGTGTTCAAGGGACAGGAAACGGACATATTGCACGCGCAAGGGCGATGAGTCATGCGTTTAAAGAGCACGATGTTGAGGTCGACTTTTTGTTTTCTGGGCGAGCGCCGGAAAAATACTTTTCAATGGAAGCATTTGGCGATTACCAGACTCGTCGAGGCTTCACCTTTATTACCGAAAAAGGCTCTGTAAACTACGCGAAAACAGCATTGAATAACAATTTGGTGCAGTTTTTCAAAGAAGTTAAGCAACTCGATCTGTCGTCCTACGATCTTATCATTAATGATTTCGAACCTGTGACTGCGTGGGCAGCGAGACAACAAAATAAGCCTTCTATTGGTATCAGCCACCAAAATGCTTTCCGTTATCCAGTGCCACTAAAGGGAGCAAGTTGGTTAGATAAATCCGTCATTGAATACTTTGCTCCCTCTCAGCACCACCTTGGTTTGCATTGGCATCATTTTGATCAACCTTTGTTACCACCAATAGTGCATACCGTCGATAGCCAAGCAGAAAACGACGACTTCGTGTTGGTGTATCTACCGTTCGAATCGATTGAAGATATCTCGGATTTATTGTTCCACTTTAATCAGCAAGCGTTTATCTGTTATCACCCGGATGTGATCGAATGTGAGCAGGTGGAAAACATAGAACTGCGCCCTTTATGCCACAGCAACTTCCAGCATCATTTGCATCGCTGTAGTGGTGTCATTGCTAATGGTGGGTTTGAGCTTCCTTCAGAAGCCTTGTCTTTGGGGAAAAAATTGTTACTAAAGCCACTCTCGGGTCAATTCGAGCAGCAGAGCAATGTTGCGACCTTAGAAGATTTAGGGCTTGCGATGTCGATGGAGAGCTTAGACATTTCCGCAGTACGCCAGTGGCTAAAGGAGCAACAAGCCGAAAGTGTGAAATACCCAGATGTTGCTCAGGCTATTGTTCATTGGGTACTGCAAGGTGCATGGGATTCAAAAGCAGAGTTATCCAGACAACTGTGGGAGCAGGTTGATTTTCCAAGTTACGTGTCGAACATTTAAGTACGTTGTTCTAAGTACATTGTTCCTTCCATTTTTGACACGATTTTGTTGCAGCCTTTCTGTTTGGAAGGCTGCATTTTTATTCTTCCTCTCTCATTTCTATTCAGTGTGTATTTGCTGATAATTTGACTGATAAGTGCAAAATTCAATCAGAGATATAGCTGCTATATGTTGTTCTTATCTCAACCAATAACTGAGCTAAATGCATGCTTGTGTTAACCGCCTGTCCTATCAATTTGCTAAATAC
>NZ_WXWS01000487.1:0-3350 GCF_009904715.1 Vibrio sp. V42_P2S4T144
GGCTATGACAAGGGGGTTAGATATTGAGCTAGATGTCCCTTTGTCTGAGCTTGATAGGCTAAAACACCAATTAAAAAAAGCTAATGAGCTTAAAGATAAATACAGAATACAACGAAACAATGCAATTGAGGCACGAAAACAGTTAGAGGCTGAAAATGCGAGGCTCTGTTTCAGGGTGTTTGACCTACAGCAAGAATTGTTAGATGGAAAGTCAGTTCTGACACCAATCAAATAAAGCGCTTTCATGCTGGAAGTGCAGATGGGGTAGGTTCATAACTTGTTTCTGCCCCATTCTGTGCCAGCTTCAATTGAGCCTGTTCCCTTTTGCTCTGCCTCATGACTTAGTTTTTACTAATACGTTTAACGTGTCTACATAAGAAGGATACTTCGCTGAGTAACAATGAAAATTCAGCGACTTTGTTAATTGTTCAGTTGCCTATAGGACAGCTATAATTTCAGCTACTACTTAGTTGTTATTTGGTACTAAGTAATGATTAATCTTATCAGCGACAGGAGTTCACAATGAAAGTTTATGGACAAAAAACGATAGAGGTCGTTGTTGATCGATGTTGTGATATCTGTGGTACTAGTGTGATGGTCGTCGATTCAAATGGCGTTAAGTTAGAAGAGGTTGGTGAACTGACTGCTAACTGGGGATTTGGGTCAAAAATGGACGGTATTACCCACCACCTCGATATGTGTGAAAGTTGTTTTCAAGTTGCATTATCTGCTCTAAAGGAGCATCGTAGAAGCATTGTGATGTTCGATGATGATCAAGACCTTCCCGATGAAAAATTTGGTCAACAACCTGTTGGTGGCTAAAATCAGACTCGCTTGTTAGTGAAAAAAGCCGTTTCCCAATTGTGCAACAGCCTGTTGCACAAATCAGTCAAAATCAAAAATGCCCCAAACCGTTTTAGATCGTGTAATTTTCACGATGAAACTGGCTAATGGGTAACTTATTAACATTAGTAGTTACTTTATAAGAGCTAGACTAGTTGGGTAATTGTGTGTAATTAGTAGAATATGGGAAGTTTTTATGCCACATGGAGCTCAATGGAGTTATGCGGAAGTACATCGCCTTAGATCGTCAGTTTTTTCCCGTAATAGAAAGCCACAAGGATTCTGAAGAGCTAGATGTTTCTCTTAGTTTGGGAATCAATAAGGCTGACAATTGGAAGTCTCTATTAAATGAGTATCGTACTATAATTTTAGCCGAGGCAGGCGCTGGTAAGACGGTCGAATTTATGGAAATGGCGAGTAAGCTCTCAAATGAAGGGAAGCTGTCTTTTTTTATTCGAATTGAAGATATTGACCGTAACTTTGATGATGCTTTCGAAATAGGTGATGAAGATGAGTTTGAAGACTGGCTTAACTCAAATGATGAGGCTTGGTTTTTCTTAGATTCGGTGGATGAAGCAAAACTAGCTCACCCTAGAGCTTTTGAAAAAGCTATCAAACGTTTTGCTAAAGGAATTGAGAAAGGGGCGAAGCGGGCTCATATTTACATTTCTAGTCGCCCATATAGCTGGCGTGCCAAGTCAGACAAAGCTCTAGTTGATGTTCATCTATTCTACCCGTCTACTAGTCCTCAAGAAGATGACGACAAAAATAAACATCCCAAAAGTGCTTTAAATGTCTATAGCTTACGACCGTTAAACCCAACGATGGTTTATACCTACTGTATCGAAAGTGGAGTTAAAAACATTGATGAACTCCTTGATGAGGTTGAGCGGTTAGGTCTGTGGAATCTCGCAGAAAGACCTTTTGATTTGGATATCATCATAACGAAGTGGTTGGATGATCAATCTCTTGATGGGCGGTTACACCTGCTACAACACAGCGTTGATGTTCGTCTTAATGAGGTACATAACAATGCTCGAAAGCCTCTTAACTTAGACAAGGCTCGTGAAGGTGCTCAACGGTTGGCTGCTGCTGTTATCTTAACGGGTAATGTAGGGATCAATGTGCCTGATGCAGAAAAGGTAAAACAAGGAATTGATGCCGACATCATTCTGTACGACTGGGAACGAGAAGACGTTAAGTCTTTACTTGAGTGTGGTTTATTTAATGACATTATTTACGGTGCAGTAAGGTTCCGGCATAGGGATATTCGTGAGCTATTAGCAGCACAGTTTTTCGCTGGTTTATTGAAAGAAGAAGGTTTGCGTTCCCAAATCGAGTCTTACTTTATTAGGGAAGTTTTCGGTGAAACTGTTGTTACCCCTTTATTTCGTCCGATATTGCCATGGTTAATTTTATTTGATGATCGTCTGCGAGCGAAGATCTTGGCTATCAAGCCTGAAATCGCTTTAGAGGAAGGCGACCCTTCTCAGTTGCCGTTGTCAGTAAGGAGGCAAATCCTTTCTGATGTTATAGCTCAAATTGACAATGATACAGATGACCATTCTGCTCGAGACAACGCCGCTATTGCCCGAATTGCACAGCCAGATCTAACGAAGGATGTACTCAACCTTATTCACAAATATGCAGACAATGATGATGCGATATTTTTCCTTGGTCGTTTAGTCTGGCAAGGGAAGATGAGTGCTTGCACAGAACCACTTATAGAAATTTCTGTATCTAGCAAGCGAGATAAGTATGCCAGAATTGCGTCAGTACGAGCTGTATTAACTTGTGGGGATGAAGAGCAAAAAGCTCTTGTCTGGCAAGAGATTATTAGCAGAGGGGAAATCCCTAGAGACCTACTGAGTGAGTTGGTTGATCATACCGTACCCGACGAAGATTCTATTAAATATCTAGTTGAATCAATTCATCACGTAGTTGAGTTCAAAAGGTTTGAAGTATCGCTCTTGGATCGAACGCTGCTTGACTTTATCGAGAGAACAAAAATCAAACTTATTCCTGAATTACTAAAAGGGTTAGGTAGTTACCTTAGTGTTGCTCCTTTTATAGAGAGAAGAGAATGTAGGGTATCTAAGCAATATGCATGGTTGTTTGATTCTGCCATCAAGTGTTTGGAAAAGCTAGTGGTCAATAGGGAACCATTCGCTTTGTCAGAGCTTTCGCTGTCCACTATGGCAAATGTAGCAGCTTTGCAGTATTGGAGAGAGGGGAACTTAAATGATGTTGAACATGACCTCGGTAATCTGGTGCCTGAATGGCAAGAGCTGAATGATGCTCTTTATTGGCATAGCATTGAGAATGCAAGAAAACATCTAAGTGAGAAAGATAAGCCTCTGACTGATGATTGGAGCATCTCATATTTAAAACATTTTTGGGCTTTCAATAGTGATGATTTCTCAAGGTTAGTATCATTTGTTAGCACTCGCATTGAGCAAGATGACCGATTAGTCGCACTGAATGCTGCATTCAGGCTCTATCAACAG
>NZ_WXWS01000624.1:0-3335 GCF_009904715.1 Vibrio sp. V42_P2S4T144
ATTGTGCTTCATGTGTTATTTTTTCATTGAGTGGTAAGACCAATTAGGGGGCTAAAGTGCTTTCCCTACTTGAAAAATGGTTAAAACCGCAAACCAAACACTAAAAAATCTCGTGTAACCCGGTTTTTCAGAGGAAAAGGTTAAAAAACGCGCTTATTTACAAAATAGGGGTTGAGATTTTGCTGTGAAAAATTAACTATGGGGTAGGTTTTTTAATACATGGAGAGTTAATACGATGAGAGTTGGTTTAGTTGGTTGGCGCGGTATGGTTGGTTCAGTCCTTATGCAGCGTATGGTTGAAGAGAAAGACTTCGACCTAATCGAACCAGTATTCTACAGTACTTCTCAAGTTGGTATTCCTGCTCCTAACTTAGGAAAAGACGCAGGCTTACTGCAAGACGCGTATGATATTGAAAGCTTAAAACAGCTTGATGCGGTAATCACCTGTCAAGGTGGTAGCTACACAGAAAAAGTTTTCCCTGCACTTCGTCAGGCTGGTTGGAAAGGCTACTGGATTGATGCGGCCTCTACGCTACGTATGGCTGAAGATTCGATCATCACACTTGATCCAGTGAACTTAAAGCAAATCCAACAAGGCATCCACGGTGGCACGAACACATTTGTCGGTGGTAACTGTACGGTTAGTTTAATGCTAATGGGGCTAGGTGGTCTATTTGAGAAAGGCCTTGTTGAGTGGACAAGCGCAATGACTTACCAAGCCGCATCTGGCGCTGGTGCGCAAAATATGCGTGAATTGATCTCGCAAATGGGCGTTATCAATGACTCTGTTAGCTCTGAACTTGCAAACCCATCAAGCTCTATCCTAGATATTGATAAGAAAGTCGCGGATACAATGCGCAGCGGCTCTTTCCCTACCGATAAATTCGGTGTGCCACTAGCTGGTTCGTTGATCCCATGGATCGATGTGAAGCGCGATAATGGTCAGAGTAAAGAAGAGTGGAAAGCGGGCGCTGAGGCGAATAAAATTTTGGGTTCTCAAAGTTCACCTGTTCCAATTGACGGTACTTGCGTGCGTATTGGCGCGATGCGTTGTCACTCTCAAGCACTTACTATCAAGCTTAAACAAAATGTACCAATGGACGAAATCGAAGAAATCATCGCCACTCATAACGATTGGGTGAAAGTGATTCCTAACGACCGTGACATCACTGCTCAAGAGCTAACGCCGGCAAAAGTTACGGGCACAATGTCTGTACCAGTGGGTCGTCTACGTAAGATGGCAATGGGTGATGATTTCCTAAATGCTTTCACTGTTGGTGACCAACTGCTTTGGGGTGCTGCGGAGCCATTGCGTCGTACTCTGCGAATTATTCTGTCTGAGAAAGCATAATCACATCAATCCTTTATTTGATGACAAAATAAAAGAGCTCCTTAGGGAGCTCTTTTTTCATGCGTCGTCTTCTGTTCGAACGACTCTTTTGTCTGGATCGGCCAGTTCACTACCACAATGTTTACAGTAAATTGCGTCAGAGTCGTGCCCTGCGTGGGAGCAGTTTGGGCATTTCACCAATACTTTGTGCGATTGCATCTCTTGGTGTAATTCGGCAGTGAAAATACCTGTAGGTACCGCCAAAATGGAATAACCCAGTAACATGGTGAGTGATGCAAGCCCTTTACCCAGGTCTGTTTGAGGGACCAAGTCACCATACCCAACCGTTGTGATGGTCACGATCGCCCAATAAATACTTTTAGGAATGCTAGTAAATCCGTTTTCAGGTCCTTCAATGATAAAAATCAACGAGCCGAAAATCGTTACCATAATGGCGACGGAACTAAAGAAGATAAAAATCTTTCTGCGCGCCATAAGCAGTGAACGTAAGAGGATATTGGACTCTTGGAGGTATCGGACTAACTTGAGTATGCGGAATATTCGCATCACTCGCAGCGCCCTGATCACACCCATAAACGAAGCGGATGGGAAGAAGAGTGCTAAATAAGTGGGCAAAATCGCAAGTAAATCGACGACACCATAAAAACTCTTTGCGTAGGCGGCAGGTTTAGGAGAGCAATAAAGCCTTAGAAGGTATTCAATCGTGAATAGGCCAGTAAATGTGTATTCAATAAACTTCAGCTCTTTTTCCCACTCGGCCCGAACGGAGGGTATCGAATCTAACACCAGTACGATTAACGAACTGATGATCGCGATAATGAGAGCAATATCGAACGTTTTACCAGCTTTGGTATGAGTACCAAAAATGGTGACATATAGAGTATGTTTAAGAGAGTCAGTCGTCATGACAAAGCGATCCATTGTTGAATCGCTCTATCATACAATTTTATAGAAACTCAGGCTAATCCTGGAAATAAGTTGCGTAAGCCATTCGCAATGAACTCTATGCCAAGCGCGCCCAATATCAAACCCATGATACGAGTAATGACGTTGATTCCAGTTTGACCTAAAAATCGTACGATCAATGGGGCAGAACGGAATAATAGCCATGAACAAAGGCAGAACAAACCAATCGTAATACTAATGCCCACGGTATCGAACATGCTTGGGTAGCGTGCACCATAAACAATAGTCGAACTGATTGCACCAGGCCCTGCCATTAAAGGCATTGCAAGAGGGACCACACCAATCTGTTCACGACTGACGTATTCCGTTTTCTCTTGTTTGTTCTGCTTATCTTCCCCCAGTTTACCGCTCATCATCGAGAATGCGATGCTAAGTAATAGCAACCCGCCAGCGACACGAAACGAATCCAGAGAAATACTGAACATGTCTAACAGTAACTGACCAGCAAAAAGCGAAATGATCAGGATGATCGCAACAGCCACATTTGCTGTTGTTGCCGTATTGCGCTTTTCGTCTGGTGTCATATGCCCGGTTAGTGACACAAACACAGGCATGATACCAACAGGGTTTACTGCGGCGACCAAACCGAGAAAAAACTGCAAGAAGATAGCAAGTTCAAAAGTTTGCATGTTGCTTACTCATCAAAGTTCACATTAGTGAAAAGGAGAAGGGGTAATTTGGGCGTAATGTAAGGCAAAAGTTAGGTTGTAAGAAATGAAAAAAACTAACGCATTCCCTGCCATTTAAGTGAGAAAAACTAATTCTTTAATAAACTGTATCTAATCTGGAAAGGAAATGTTACGTATAAAGTTGCTGATAAATTGCACTGTTTTACATAAACGTTAACATTCGCACATTTTTGATAAAAACCAAGGTGGTTTGTAGAGAGATGTATTCGGTTCGATATACTCTCAGTAGCACAAAGAATTGGGCCTACATGTAATTTTGTTGGTCAAAAATGAAACTTTTTTACAGGTTGTTGTAGTTTCTTTTATTTATTTGTCCATTTGCTTCTTTT
>NZ_WXWS01000533.1:0-3319 GCF_009904715.1 Vibrio sp. V42_P2S4T144
TAAGACATCAGCACAAAAATTCCCTATGATTAGTCCCTTGTCATCAAGCCTAGAGAAGATTTATGTGGTTTAAAAACTGTCTGGTATACCGCGTTAACCGCGAGGTTACTTTTAACGCCGAACAACTAGAAACTCAGCTGTCTGAATTCCAATTCACCCCGTGTGGCAGTCAAGACAAACAGAAATTTGGCTGGGTCAGTGCAATGGGTAGACATGGCGATATGATGACTCACGTGTCAGAAAACCGCATTCTGATTTGCGCCAAGAAAGAAGAGAAAATGCTACCTGCCTCTGTGATCAAAGAATCATTGAATGCAAAAGTAGAAGCAATGGAAGCGCAAGAAGGTCGTCCTCTGAAGAAGAAAGAGAAAGACAACCTGAAAGATGACATCGTAATGGATTTACTGCCGCGCGCATTCAGCCGCAGCAGCCACACTCACGTGCTCATCATGCCAAAAGAAGGTTTTATCCTTGTTGATGCAAGCAGCTATAAAAAAGCAGAAGATGTATTAGCATTGCTTCGTAAAACCATGGGTAGTCTACCTGTTGTTCCTGCTATTCCAGAAGTGGCGATTGAAACTACGCTAACCGAGTGGGTGAAAAGCGGTGACACACCTCAAGGTATCAGCATGATGGACGAAGCTGAGCTAAAATCCGTACTTGAAGAAGGTGGTGTGATTCGCTGTAAGAAGCAAGAGCTAACCACTGATGAAATCCGCAACCACATCGCTGCGGATAAAGTCGTGACGAAACTTGCGCTTAATTGGCAAGATCGTATTGAGTTCATTATGACGGAAGATGCAGGCATCAAACGTCTAAAATTCTCTGATGAATTGAAAGATCAAAACGATGATATTCCACGTGAAGATCAAGCAGCTCGATTTGATGCAGACTTCTCTCTAATGTGTGGAGAGTTCAGTGCTTTCCTTCCCAACCTATACGATGCGCTAGGCGGCTTACCGAATCCTAACGCTTAATTTTGTATAAAGGTTAACCATAACGCCCTCACTTTTTTTGAGGGCGTTTTTCTATCTGAAGCACAATTACCCTAGTCACAGTTCACATTTTGACGTAAAATTTGCGCCCCATTTCCATTAGGTGGAATTGGCCTGACTTGTGATCAGATAAAAGAGAATTGAGCAATGACAACTGAGAAAGCATTCGTGCCTGAGCTACTATCTCCAGCGGGCAGCCTGAAAAACATGCGTTACGCATTCGCCTACGGGGCAGATGCAGTTTACGCTGGCCAACCTCGCTACAGCCTTCGCGTACGTAACAACGAGTTTAACCACGAGAACCTAAAAATCGGTATCGATGAAGCCCACGCCCTAGGCAAAAAGCTTTATGTGGTATGTAACATTCAACCACACAACTCGAAGCTAAAAACCTTCATCCGTGATCTTAAGCCAATCGTAGAGATGGGTCCTGACGCATTGATCATGTCAGATCCAGGCCTAATTATGATGGTTCGTGAAGCTTTCCCAGAAATGCCAATTCACCTTTCTGTACAAGCAAACGCTGTAAACTGGGCAACCGTTAAGTTCTGGGCAGCGAATGGCGTGGAACGTGTGATCGTTTCTCGCGAGCTGTCTCTAGAAGAAATCGAAGAAATTCGTGAGCATTGCCCTGAAACTGAGCTTGAAGTATTCGTTCACGGTGCATTATGCATGGCTTACTCAGGTCGTTGCCTACTTTCTGGCTATATCAACAAACGTGACCCTAACCAAGGCACTTGCACTAACGCATGCCGCTGGGAATACAAAGTTGAAGAGGGTAAAGAAAACGACGCTGGTGATATCGTAGAGAAATTCGACCCGACTGAAGCACAGCCTGTCGAAGTACAAGACGAGCGCCCTGAAACCACAATTGGTCGCGGCAAACCAACAGATGAAGTCGTTCTGCTTTCTGAAGCGCACCGTCCAGAAGAAAAAATGGCGGCTTACGAAGATGAGCATGGTACTTACATCATGAACTCTAAAGACCTACGAGCGGTTCAGCACGTTGAACGCTTAACTAAGATGGGTGTTCACTCATTGAAAATTGAAGGTCGTACTAAATCGTTCTACTACTGCGCACGTACCGCTCAAGTTTATCGTAAAGCAATTGATGATGCTGTAGCAGGTCGACCATTCGATGAAAGCCTAATGGGTACACTAGAAAGCCTAGCTCACCGTGGCTACACTGAAGGCTTCCTACGCCGTCATACACACGATACTTACCAAAACTACGATTACGGTTACTCAGTCTCTGATGCTCAACAGTTTGTTGGTGAATTCACTGGCAAACGTCGTGGTGACATGGCTGAAGTAGAAGTAAAAAATAAGTTTCTTGTCGGTGATAACCTTGAACTAATGACGCCAAAAGGCAATATTGTTTTCACGCTAGAGGCAATGGAAAACCGCAAATCAGAGTCTATTGAAGACGCGAAAGGAAACGGTCACTTTGTATTCATTCCAGTACCAGCAGAGCTAGATTTAGAATATGGCCTATTAATGCGTAATCTAAACTCAGGGCAGGACACCCGTAACCCGACTGGTAAGTAACCATGGCCTTGCTCATTACTGATAAATGCATTAACTGCGACATGTGTGATCCCGAATGCCCCAATGGGGCAATCAGTATGGGAGAGAGCATTTTCGAAATTGATCCAGCGCTATGTACAGAGTGTAAGGGGCATTACGAAAAGCCGACCTGTCAGTCAGTGTGTCCAATTACAAAATGCATAATCACTGATCCGAACCATGTCGAAACTGAAGAGCAGTTGCTTGAAAAATTCGTGATTATTCAAGGGTTAGCATAAGAGCAATTAGGTTCAACTTTGGCATCAAAGTTGAACCTTTTCTCAACCTGATTTTTCAATAGGGATAATATTGCAGAACAGCTCTTTTTCAAAATGATACTCTAGTCTCTCACGCCAATTTTCCGCTTGAGAAACAGGTATTAAATAAAAGTTTTCTCGGCTCGTATCAGTAACGAAAGCCATTCCATATTGCATCAGCTCATAATGCACATCATTAACAAAACCCGGATCAAGGCGTTGACGCCCAGTCAGGTGATTCACATCCTCTCGAGTCAAAGAGACTCCTTTAGTATCACTGCTAAATCTGTGTCTTAACCACTCTGCAAATTCTTTTGCACAAATCATAGTCATGGTTTTGTCCTTGATTTACTCTTCTAACAGGAAAAGGGTATATCCCTGCCTTACACACTTGTCTGCGTTGTTATCGCTTTTTAGCCAACTGACAGACATATTGCTAAGAAACCAGAGTATCGTGACGAAAGATCTTTTTCTAAACAGAGAAGTTACAACTTACCCATA
>NZ_WXWS01000370.1:0-3313 GCF_009904715.1 Vibrio sp. V42_P2S4T144
ACACCACACCACAGGCCTATGAGCTTATTGGCTGCCAAGCTGCTATTCGCATTTGGGTACAGAATGGGCACTGTGATGATAAGAGCACTAATAAACAAGCCGATGGTTAGTTTTGAGTAACGTAGCACTCGATTATTCGCGAGTTGGTAACACCCAATGCCTAATGCAAAGCTAAAAGCAATCCAAGTTGTCGCATTGAACGAAAGCGAAAGCCCCGAACCGCCGGGGTTGGGCATGAAAAAGTGCATTGCCAACACAAATAGTGTTGCCAAGGCAATGAGAAACTTGCGATTGAGGGGAACCTGTACTTTTTCGGGAGAAAGCTTTGTTCCACTTACATGTATAGTAGCCATAGTTATTGCGTTGTTTTGAATGAAAAAAGACCAGCACTTGCTGGTCTCGATACTTTACCTGTTTTTTCTACTTCAACATAGGCTTGAGGAAGTGAGCTGTGTGCGAACCCTCGATTTGCGACACATCTTCCGGAGTGCCTTGAGCGATTATCTCGCCGCCACCCTGACCCCCTTCAGGACCAAGATCGATAATCCAGTCCGCAGTCTTAATGACGTCCAGGTTATGCTCGATCACCACGACAGTATTTCCGTGGTCGCGAAGCCTGTGCAGTACAGTGAGCAACTGCTGGATATCATGGAAGTGCAAGCCGGTTGTTGGTTCATCCAAAATGTACAAGGTTTTTCCTGTATCACGTTTGGATAGCTCTCGCGCCAGTTTCACACGCTGTGCTTCACCACCGGAGAGTGTTGTTGCCGCTTGACCCAATCGTATGTACGACAAACCCACATCCATCAGTGTTTGTAGTTTGCGAGCGATGGCAGGAACTGGATCGAAGAAGGTGCGTGCATCTTCGACCGTCATTTCTAGCACTTCATCAATAGTTTTACCTTTGTAACGTACTTCGAGCGTTTCGCGGTTGTAGCGTTTACCTTTACACACATCACATGGCACATAAACATCTGGTAGGAAATGCATTTCTACTTTGATAACACCGTCACCCTGACAGGCCTCACAACGACCACCGCGTACGTTAAAACTAAAACGGCCCGGTTTGTAACCGCGAGAACGCGACTCCTGTGTGCCTGCAAACAGTTCACGGATTGGTGTAAAGATCCCCGTATAGGTTGCAGGGTTAGAGCGAGGTGTACGGCCAATTGGGCTTTGATCGATATCGATGACTTTATCGAAGTGCTCTAGACCTTTAATCGATTTATAAGGTGAAGGCTGAGCCGTTGTCGCTCCGTTAAGTTGGGTATGCGCAATTTTAAAGAAAGTATCATTAATCAGCGTTGATTTACCTGAGCCAGATACTCCTGTAATACAGCTGAATAACCCAACAGGAATTGAAAGATTAACGTTTTTAAGGTTATTACCTGTAGCGCCTAATAGCTCAACCGTTTTTTTCGGATCTCGCGGCGTGCGATCTTTCGGTACTGCGATTTCTTTAACACCACTTAAGTACTGACCTGTCAGAGAATTCGGATTCGCGACTATCTCTTCCATGGTGCCTTCCGCAACAACATTACCACCATGTACGCCAGCACCAGGACCAATATCTATGACATGATCTGCACAGCGAATCGCATCTTCATCGTGTTCTACCACAAGTACGGTATTACCTAAATCGCGCAAATGAGTCAGTGTTTTTAGGAGTCGTTCGTTATCACGCTGGTGGAGGCCAATCGACGGTTCATCTAAGACGTACATGACACCAACAAGACCTGCACCAATTTGGCTTGCTAAACGAATACGTTGAGCTTCACCGCCTGATAAGGTTTCTGCACTGCGTGATAAGTTTAGGTAGTTCAAACCGACGTTAACTAAGAATTGCAGGCGGTCGTTGATTTCCTTCATCACTTTTTCAGCGATTTGGGCGCGTTGACCTTCCAGTTTCAAGGAATGGAAGAATTCCAATGCATCAGCAATGCTGAGTTCAACAATCTCAGGTAGTGTCGTATCAGCAATAAACACGTTACGTGCTTCAAGGCGTAGACGAGTACCGCCACAGCTTGAACAAGATTTAGTGGAGATGTATTTTGCAAGCTCTTCACGGACAGAGTTGGATTCTGTATCACGATAGCGACGTTCTAGGGTATTCAGAATACCTTCGAATGGATGGCGTTTAACGCGAATATCGCCACGATCGTTGATGTATTTAAACTCAATCTCAGTACGACCTGAGCCCTTTAGAATGACATCTTGCGTTTTCTTTGGCAGAGAATTAAAAGGGGCATGGAGGTCAAAACCATAATGATCGGCCAATGAGGTGAGCATTTGGAAGTAGTAGTAGTTCTTTTGATCCCAACCGCGAATCGCACCTTGTGCCAAGCTTAATGAATCATCTTGAATGACTCGGCTTGGATCGAAGTATTGCTGCACACCCAAACCATCACAAGTGCCACATGCTCCAGCAGGGTTGTTGAATGAGAAAAGTCGCGGCTCTAGCTCTTGCATGCTGTAACCACATTGTGGACAAGCGAAGTTGGCGGAGAAAATAATCTCTTCACCGTCGCCATCCATTGGCGCGACAACCGCAATACCGCCTGATAATTCGAGTGTTGTCTCGAAAGATTCGGCCAAGCGCTGTTGTAAGTCTGGACGAACTTTAAAGCGGTCTACCACAACTTCAATGGTGTGCTTTTTATGTAGCTCAAGGGTTGGAGGATCGGAAAGATCGCAAGTTTCTCCATCAATACGCGCACGAATAAAGCCTTGAGCCGCTAAGTTCTCAAGCGTTTTAACATGCTCACCTTTACGTTCTTTGACAATAGGCGCCAATAGCATCATTTTGCTGCCTTCCTGCATCTCTAGGACTTTGTCCACCATTTGGCTGATGGTTTGCGCAGCAAGAGGGGCATGGTGCGTTGGACAGCGGGGTTCGCCCACACGAGCATACAATAGACGTAAGTAGTCGTAGACTTCGGTAATTGTACCGACGGTTGAACGCGGGTTATGAGAAGTAGATTTCTGTTCAATAGAAATCGCAGGTGATAACCCTTCAATGTGGTCGACATCGGGTTTTTCCATCAGAGACAAAAACTGACGAGCGTAGGCAGAGAGAGACTCTACGTAGCGTCGTTGGCCTTCTGCATACAATGTATCGAAAGCGAGAGAGGATTTACCGGAGCCACTTAGTCCAGTAATGACAATCAGTTTATCGCGAGGGATTGTAAGATTAATGTCTTTAAGGTTATGGGTTCGGGCACCGCGAACTTCTATTTTATCCATCGTTTTTGCTCTATGTATAACCAAGTGGGGCAAGTATTACATAGTGTGAGAAATGTGCAAAGAAAATTGC
>NZ_WXWS01000314.1:0-3289 GCF_009904715.1 Vibrio sp. V42_P2S4T144
CTATGAAAATACTTATAAACGGTTAAGCCAAGAGTATCGTTCAGAATACTACTTTAAGAACACCCTAGCTCGTAGACGGTTACTGGGCCGTCATTCCTTAAAAACTGCAACAATGCTATCTGAATTCCGAGTGGGTAAGAGCAAAGCTGATTGTGTCATTCTTAATGGTAAATCTACATGTTATGAAATTAAATCAGAATACGACACGCTAAACCGCTTAGAAGAGCAATTGAATGATTACCTCAAGCTGTTTGACGAAGTCTATGTTGTGTGTTCTGCAAAAAACCTCGAAAGTGTTCTAAACACCGCAGATGAGAGGGTTGGTGTTCTGGAGCTCACTCAACAGAACTATTTTAGTGAAAAGCGAGCTGCAACGCCTAGAGTTAATCCAATAGACATTGATTTATTAATAAAATCTCTACGAAAGGAAGAGTATTTAGAGCTAGTTAAACGAAATATAGGAGAAATACCCTCCGTTCCAAATAGTAAACTAGTTAGCTTTTGCAAGTCAGCTCTCAAAACAGTAGATTCAGAGCTAATTGCAACAAGTTTCATTGAAGTTCTAAAGGAAAAACGTTTTAATGATAGCGACTTTTTAAATGCATTACCCAGCTCCTTGAGCAATGCAGCGATTAGCTATCAGTTTTCCAGTCACCAAATTGAGGCGCTAAAGAGCATATTCGGGACTTGTAAGGAGAGTAGATGTATTTCCCATACCTTAGAGGAAAGCAGTTTGAATTGATAGCTGTTAGAGAGCTATCTGAATTCCTTTCAACAGATTATTTTAGACCGATAATCGAGCCAGTAAGGCGCAATTTATCCCCCCTTGTAAGAACTGTTAAACACCTCAATGAGAAAGACTTCTCCCCACTTATTGTCATAAACCCTCAGGTCGGTGAATTTTATCATGATCATGAGTCTTTACTGAACGAGTTGGAAAGTAACGAACTTAATTATTTACCTTGCATAGTATTACGAGGGGGAGAATCAATTTCGGCACGTGAAAGTATAAGTCGGTTACAACAGCCTTTCGCAATACGCATTACGGAAGGGGTTGATCAAGAGGGTATAGCGCTCGCTCAAGGTGCGGATTTGGTCGTGGTTGACCATGACCTTCCACCGCTCGCCATAAATAAGCTCAACAATGTAGTCCTTCTTGGTGATTTTTTTCGCAAACAGAAAAGAAATGCGGATTACTTTAAAGAATCCTCATTTTCACACCTGCATGCAACATATTCATCTCAGAAAAACGTTATTGGCTTTGGTGATTATACAATAATAGGAAGTGAGTATAGTGAATCTGGTGGTCCTGCCTATGTGGTAACTATCCACGCGTCGTATGTTAATGAAGAAATGTTTGATGAAATGTTTATCCGCCATTATTCGTCTACAGATGATGGAACACCAACTGACCCTGCAGGGAAGTTTGCAGAAGCATTAGCTAAATTCATAACTGAAGCAGATGAAGAGCCAAGCATTTTTTATCAATCAAGTGCACTAGATGAGTTCCGAAAGCTACATAGTAGCGGACACTTTCCTGGACTAGGTCAGGTTAAAAAACTTTCGATGGAACATCACATTGAAACAGTATGCAACTATCTACAGGGTGAATAAATGGCCCAGTGTTGCTTAAATTGTTTTACAGATAGAGCCATCATCGAGCTAATACAAAGGGAAGGTAATATTACACGTTGCTCTTTTTGCGATTCAGATGAGGTTCTGTGTGTTGTTCCTGATAAGTTGACAGGTCTTTTTGAACTAGTGCTTGGTTGCATAGTTGAAGATGCTCTTGGAGACGAAATTCAAAACGTCTATGTTGATGAATTGAAAATAGTATCAGAAACTGTTCGGCGCCCTTATGAGCTATTTTCGCAAATAATGGGAGATGCATTTAACGAAAAAAAGTTTTCTCTTAATGAAGGAATTGTCGAGTATCAAGATGCGTGGAATGCTTTTAAAAATCACTTAATTAGAGAAAATCGTTTTTTTCCGAATAACTCTCTTTACGGAAAAATTTTCATCAACGAGATCAACAATGAAGAAGCAATAACAAAAGAAGCTGCTGTTTTTCTTCGAACGGTTGACGCTTTGAGTCGTCCCCGAGACAACGGTTCTATCTTTTATAGAGCAAGAGTTTCTGAGAGTGCTCTGGGGGCTCATGAAATGGGAAGTCCCCCAGCCGAAATAGCTTCTGCAGGTAGGGCTAATCCTGTCGGCATTCCATACCTGTATGTTGCGGAAGACTTCGATACTTGTTGTCAAGAAGTAAGGCCAAACAATGGCGCAAAGATCTACGTATCGAAAGTTATAGCTGCAAAGGATTTGAAGCTAGTAGATTTGACTGCACCAAAACAGAAAGTCGCCCTTTTGAAATTTGAAGAAGAAGAAATTGAACTGACACTGAAGTGTTTAAACCTTTTACAACAGTTTTCTGAAGAACTATCAAAACCGGTACTCCCAGAAAAATCACAATTGGATTACCTTCCAACACAGTTTATTTGTGAGTACCTTAGGACGATCAGCTCATACCAAGGAACCCAGTCGTATGATGGTATTGTCTTCAATAGCTCTTATGGTTCAGGACAAAACGTTGTACTATTTTCGGATAATACAGTAATAATCGAAGAGCCCATTGCACATACGGTTACTTCGGTTTCTGTAGAGGTGGAACAGGTTTAATTTGAATGAGATAGGATAGATAAAGTTGTTATTAGTGAAGATACTCTCAGGTAATCTGTTAAATGCTATTTTTTGGGGCACAACTTACTTCTATTCATATGGCCGGTTCAGCCCAACCGTTCTGGGTTCCATCTTCTAATTTATCCATTTCTTTGTATCGAAACAACCTTACCGGTTGGTGATAATCTCTCTAATTCATTTCGTCCGCAAAATGTGATTCTCTCACTTTTGCCCCAAAGCTTGCCAGAGGTATGTAATCAACAATTACATAATCTAATCACAATCTAGGTACGAACTTGTCCTGGTGACACTCCAGTCCATGAACTGTACGCGCGAATAAACGAGTTTGGCTCTTGATAACCCAACAAGAAAGATACCTCAATGAGTGGTAGCTCGGTTTCATTCAAGTAATGTTCGGCTAATTGCAGCCGTACTTGCTTTAAGACGGCTTGATAACTAACCCCTTCACTAGTTAGTTTTCTTTGTAAAGTGCGCTTACTTATTGCCATGTGAGACGCAACAGATTCAATAGAGCTTTCACCTTGAGGAAGTAAATCTAATAAAATTTTATAAACTGCATCAGAAGTCGTACCACGATGGGACACTGCCT
>NZ_WXWS01000480.1:0-3283 GCF_009904715.1 Vibrio sp. V42_P2S4T144
CGAATCAATGCCGCTTAATATCCGAAACTGGACTTGTCCAGAATGCAATACGCACCATGATCGTGATATTAACGCAGCGAAGAATATAAAAACCGCTGGACTGGCGGGGTTAGCTTAGGGAGCGACTGGATCGGGGATAGCATCAAAAGAGGCTATCTAGTGAAAGCGTGTTGAACTAAGAATCCCCTAGCGAATTAGCTAGGGGAGTATGTCAACGTTTAAGCCGCCACGTAACTCAGCATCTTGTAATGACGGAACTCGTTTTGGAACGGTATGTCATCGTCAAAGTCCATTGGCGGTTCGCTGTACTGCTGTTGATGCTGACCCCAACCGCCTTGTTGCTGCTGGCCACCAGCTCGGTTATTGCCAAGCATTTGCATCACGCCATTAAAGCCTTGAACTACTACCTCTGTGCTGTAACGGTCTTGGCTTTGCTGGTCTTTCCATTTGCGAGTCTGCAATTGACCCTCGATGTAAACTTGTGACCCTTTGCGTAGGAACTCCCCCGCCACTTCGGCCAACTTGCCGAACAACACCACTCGATGCCACTCGGTTTTTTCTCGGTTCTCGCCTGACGCTTTATCGCGCCAAGTTTCGGATGTAGCGACCGTGATATTCGCTACTGCGCCGCCATTTGGTAGGTATCGGATTTCGGGATCTGACCCCAAGTTACCAACCAGAATGACCTTGTTAATGCCTCTTGAAGCCATTCGTTATTCTCCGGTATCTCTCTTTACCGCTTCGTCTCTGTTAGAAATCGCATCACCAAAGAACAAATAACCCACGTCTGTACTTGTGTAGACCGCTATCAGTTCTAGGTTTTGCACCCTTGGGTTCACCTCGCCATTCTCGATTTTTCGATAAGTGTCTGGTGATAACCCGATTAACCTGCTCATTTCGAGTATGGTTAAATCTGCATGCCGTCTCGCTCGCTTGATTCGCGCTGCACGTTGCTGTCGATACTCAAGCGATTGGATTCGAGCGGCCTGTTTAGTCTTTGCGTCTCGCATTTTCATAGAAGCTCTCCACTTCACTTGCTAGTCGTTCTTCCTCGGTTGTTGTCGCCTTAATCAAGGCAACGCGATATTCATGTAACCGATTCTTTGACCAATCTAGGCAGAGCTTTTGCCACTTGATAACGGCAACCGGATCGGAAAGGTCGTAACCCGTCCCAAAACAGCTACAGCACTCCCACTTGCTAAATAACGACTTGGTGTAACCAGTGCCATTGCAAGTCGGGCAGCGATCCGGCTTGTCATCCAATGTCACATCGGCATCTTGTAACCGGTTCGCCAGAGCTTCGCGTTCGTCCGTAAGCTCTATGCCCTCGAATGTATCCAGGATTGATGGTGAGCTTTTGTCTCGCTCTCTTTGCCGTTGTTCCAGTTGAGATCGCTTAATTTCAGAAATTTCCTCACTCATCTTTCATTCCGAACGCATCAATTTTATTTGGAGTATAAACCACTTAAAAAACAATGCAAAAAGTATTGATACAAAAACCGAAACGATGTATTTTCGTCTCTGCAAACAGGAAAACAGACTCATATGAGGAATCAGCAAATGTCAGAGAACAACAGCAAAAAGTTCACGACCAAATCCAAGCAGACGTTAAAGAGTACATGACCAACACCTCGAACAGCGTCTTAGACTTCGCTTTGGCCAATGCAATTAAGAGCGGTCAGAACAACCTAAATGAATTGTGTAAAATGTGGAAAATCCCAGTAGACAAGCTACTTAGCAAGTTAAACACTTCTCTTTTCAAAGTGGATGATGATAAAATCCACCTCGCATAGACGGATACGTTTAGCTATCGGGATAAGAGTAATGGAAAGCTTCGGGGAAACTCGAAGCTTTTTTTCCGCCTCAATACTTAATCCGAACGTTCGAGAATTTAAGGCACAAAAAAAAGCGCCCACTCATAGAGCCAACACTTTACATTCGGAATTTATAACAACACCCACCAGCAAAATAAACAAACAAAAACCAACCATACTAAACAAAAATACTGTCGCTTTATAATTATATATACAGGATTAGAAAAGCATCAATCGCGAAAGCTAGTTTGAATTGGTTCATCAAGAAACCTCGTCCGTTAGGTTCCGTAATCATTAAATAACGGTATAGTAAAAAACAGATGCCTTACGTGACCATGACGCCAGATCGTTTAGCGTCTTATCGACGTCAATTAGTTGAGTTTAATACTGTCAACACTTAGGCTAATTGGGAATTAGTGGGCAAAAACTAGCCAAAATGATAGGAAGCTTAACCACTTAAGTTGTACGGGGAAGCATTTTTGTTTTTAACAGGATAAGATGAGTTAACAGCAATATATTGAATGCGCTAACCCATCGCTGGAAGCGGCAACTTTCTTTTGAGGTTGGCATCAAGCAGAAAGGGAAAATGAACATGAACATGAACATGAACATGAATTATTGGATAAAAATCTTGCTCATATCCCGATTCATGTAGAGAAATGAATATTTTTCAAAGCGTTTCTTTATGAGAGGGGAATTATCTGATAACAATGGGACATAAGGACTTGGGAGTTTTCATACGCCTTAACCTGAAAGAGATAACCAACTCGTTTGGGCGTTTGCAAAATTAGCAAAAAGTCTGGAATACTAGGTTCAGCAAGGATTGGAACAAAACGTTTCCCCATAACCATTGCTGGTGTGAAGAATATAAAAAAAGGCTGGATTCGAAGAACCCAACCTTTAGTTAACTAGGAGGTAATTATGTAATCACCAACCAAGCTCGAAGCAGCTAAAAACTTCACTTCAAGTAATGCGCATTAGGTGAGTACCAGTCACTTAATACGACTTACATAGCTACAACAATCAAAACCCTCGGAGGTTTTATGAGTAAGCTCATTGAGCTTGTCATAGCTGTTATCAACCTAGTAGCAGCTATTATTCAAGCACTAATAGGTTAATTAACCGCGCTAGGGGTACATATTGTTGCCCCTAGTGCACACTTACAACTATCCAATAATTAATATTTCCTGTCAATTCGTGTTTTTGTCAAGAACTCACACAAATGCGATCGTTATTCGGTTATGCCAGCCCAATTTACCTTGCATAGTCCCTACTACTATAAGCTAGATTGGAAATTGACCTACCACTATTTGTAGCATGCCGTTGTCTATAGCCAGGATCATTAACTCATCTAAACAACAAAAACTTGTTGTGTATGTGGGAAACTGTGTAAATCTTTGATTTTCCAGTTATCCACATACGCTATAAAGATCTATATTTAACTATATCAATCTATGGTAACTATAGAT
>NZ_WXWS01000096.1:0-3272 GCF_009904715.1 Vibrio sp. V42_P2S4T144
CTTCAACGCGTTTTGACAACGCGTTTACTACAGATATACCTACCCCGTGCAAACCACCAGAGAATTGGTAGTTTTTGTTAGAGAACTTACCACCCGCATGTAGCTTACATAGAATTAGCTCTACGCCTGATACTTTCTCTTCTGGGTGGATATCAACAGGCATGCCTCGACCATCATCGATCACTTCGAGTGATTGGTCAGCATGTAGGATGACTTGTACTTTTGAGGCATGTCCGGCTAGCGCTTCATCGACACTGTTGTCGATAACTTCTTGGCCCAAATGGTTTGGGCGCGCTGTATCCGTATACATCCCTGGTCGGCGACGTACTGGCTCTAAGCCATTCAGTACTTCAATGGCACCAGCATTATATTGTTCAGTCATAATACGGAATTATTCTCAAAGTTTACTTGTTGCCTGAGTATCACCAATGGGCGTACCCATACTCAGGAAACGAAAAAGCCACCCTGTTCACATCACTAAGAGTTTGTAAACATGATGCATAACAAAGTAGCCAGGGTCCTCGACCCTTAAGATCTTTTGGCAAAACATAGTCGGAAAGCATACCGCCCATGTCAAGAAACGGTTGGATATATCAATAAAAACTATGAGCCTTTTCCAATCGCTTTCGAATTACAGTTCTAGAAATTCGATAATCTGTGCAGGATAACGCTCAAAGCCTACAAAACTGTGATCACCGCCTTGTTCTACTGTTTGCTTAGCGTCTGCAAACTTATCTACCGCTTGTCGATAGTCTAAAACCTCATCTTCTGTTTGTTGCAATAACCAAAAAGAATGTGGCGACGCGATGCTTTGTACATCAAGAGCTTTTAACTCGTCAATATGACAAGCTTCAAGTGTATAGGTTTCATGCGTATATGGGTTAGTTTGCTTCCCCAAATAATCTACTAGCAACTCATAAGGCTTGACTGCGGGGTTGACCACTACCGCTTTAAACCCAAACTTGTCATTTAGCCACGTTGACATAAAACCGCCTAATGAGCTGCCCACTAGACCAATTTTATAGTCGTCTTTATATTGCTCGAGAATATCCAACAACATTTTCGCCGCTTGCTGAGGATAACAAGGTAACTGGGGAACAATCACCTTAATATCAGGCCTATGTTGCTCGCAGTAGGCTCTCATCACATTCGCTTTCATGGAGAGTGGAGAGCTATTAAAGCCATGGATATAGAGAAGAAGTGAAGGTTTACTCATAGATATCTCGCACAAAAAAGCGAGCCCGAACAGAGAGCTCGGGCGCGTTAGTAGCCGTTAGAAGAGAAGTCTGGTTGGAACTGGCCATCGGGAAGCCGACCTACTTGGGTCGTAATATCGCCACAAGCGTGTAGTTGCAGCTCCCGCCAACCAGGCGAAGTGGTATCAAGGGCAAAATCATCCGAGTTAGGCTTAAACTGAACACAAGTTGAGGGTGTTGCCATCACTCGAATGCCCTTGTGAAGCACATTCATATCTTGATGAACATGACCACAGAGAATGCCTTTCACGTTATCAAAACGCTCGACAACCTGCCAAAACGCTTCGGCATCTTTTAAAGTATGTTGATCAAGCCACGCGCTTCCCACCAGTAACGGGTGATGATGCAACAAAACAAGTGTGTGTCTTTCTGGGTGTTCGGCTAGCTTTTCTTCGAGTAGCGTTAATTGCTGATCGCTCAAGCGCCCATGAGGAACGCCAACCACTTGCGAGTCTAAAAGAATTAACTGCCAATGCTCGCCAAGCAACACATGCTCTGCGGCTTTGATTTGTGGCGAAGGCAAAACACTGCCCATATTAGGCTTGTAATCATGATTACCAGGTAGCCAAAAACAGTCTTTCTCTAGCGGTTCAATGCCGTTGGCAAAGCGCTGATAAGATTCTGCACTATGGTCTTGGGAAATATCCCCCGTCGCCAAGATGTAATCAAACGCCACGTTGCGGCGTAAAACATCAGCAACAACAGCATTGAAGCTATCGATTGTTTTTACGCTTAGCAAACTTCCCTCATCGGCAGCAAACAGATGAGTATCCGTAATTTGTAAAAGTTTGATGCTGTCACTAGATGATTGCAAAATGAAAACCTGATTCGTCCACTATATCGTTATTTGTTATTTTCCTTTAGTGACGTGACGATCAATTGAAGGCAAGTGGTGTTCTACTGATACCACTTCGTAAACAAAACGTCAGCCATTCACCGAGGAATGTGTTTAATTGATGCTTTTCATCTTTCTGCATCAGTTGGTCATTGGGATAATCATACTTAGCTTTTATGCGAGAGAACTCTCCGCTTGAGCATACTTCGGCTACTCTCGCATCATGATAAAGCCTGACAGACATCGTCGGTAAAGGAAACACTGGCGTTTCATCACTCTGACATATCTCAACAACTGTGGTGTATTTTGTGATTTCATTCACGGTCAATTGGTAAACCATGTTCGCCGCTTGGTAGCAACGTACATCCCCAACTTCGGCAGAAGCAGGCAATAAGGCGTTCAACTTAGCGTAGTTGGTCTCATACGTTCTCATAAGACCAGCTAAATCAACATGATATTGTTGTTTTTCAGCCAATTGTGCCATTACTCACTCTCCACCGTTTGGGATAGTCCCCATTCTGACTTTAACTCTTGATGGTGTAATTGCAGCCATTGCAACGCAATAATCGACGCACCATTTTCAAATTTTCCGTCCTTCACCCATTGATACGCCGTTTCACGACTCATGACATGAACGCGGATATCTTCATTCTCATAGTCTAAACCATGAATGCCGTGCGCTTTAGACGCATCCACTTCACCAACAAAGACGTCTAGCTTTTCCGAGCAACCACCAGCCGAAGGATAATAGGAAGTAACAGGTACAACGCGCCCCACCTGAATCCCCGCTTCTTCGACAGCCTCTCGACGAATTACGGCTTCAGCAGATTCATCGCGGTCAATCATACCGGCGACAATTTCTAGCTGCCAAGGGTGTTCATGTTCCAACGCGCCAATACGAATCTGTTCAATGATTACGACCTGGTCCGTCTTTGGATCATAAGGAAGCATCGCTGCTGCGTGACCACGCTCGAACATTTCTCGTTCGATAACTCCACTCCAACCACCAGCAAATAGCCTATGCTGAAAGCGGTATTTCACCATTTTGAAAAAACCTTCAATTAAGGTTTCTTTCGAGATGACTTTTACATCTCGCGAAGTAAAATCTTGTTGTTGTTTGTCACGCTGTTGCATTCAACACCTCTCTGAGTGAATCCTGTAGTTTACTCATTGTTATTCGC
>NZ_WXWS01000609.1:0-3250 GCF_009904715.1 Vibrio sp. V42_P2S4T144
AAAATATTTGTAAGTGGTGGGTACACCATGCTCAACCTATCGGCAGCTAAGCTGATGCCGCCCCTCGATTTGACAGAAAAACGAATATTGGTTTGAATCACTTAGCTTTACTCGTAGAGACTGAGAAGCAACTCTATGAGTTGAGTGATCAATTTATGGCGTCGGGAATCGAAATTGAGTTTGGTCCCGAGCTTGTTAAAACAGGACCCGCAAAACATTTAATGTGTTACGACCCAAGTGGTATTAGGGTTGAGTTTTTCTGGGCGGGCTCATAAAACAAACATAACAAAGTTTTATAATAGGGATTTGGTACACATGGCATTGTTAGTTTGCACCGCCTTTGGTGTTTAAGGTGCTCAGCAGAAGCTTGCGTATTGAATGCCCCTCCCCTCCTACTACACATTTTGCGACTTACGAGTAAGTCCAAAAGGATAAATGTTATGTATAAAATCGGCGTTGTTTTATTTGATGATTTCACGGATGTCGATTTCTTTCTTATGTATGACTTGCTAGGGCGCACAACCGACAGTTGGACAGTAAGTATACTTGGAACTAAATCTGAACACCATTCCCACCTCGGTATGAAAGTTAAAACAGACGGACACCTTTCTGAGGTGACGAATCAAGATGTCGTTCTTATTACAAGCGGCAAACGGGGTATTCCAGCCGCTTTAAAAGATGCTGAATTTATGTCAGCGTTGAATCTTGATCCAAATAGGCAGCTAATAGGTTCGATTTGTGCGGGATCATTCATCCTCCATGAACTCGGTTTACTAGAAGGCAAGCGATTAACAACAAACCCAGATGCAAAGGCTGTTCTACAAAGTATGGGAGGAGATGTTCAGGATCTGCCTCTCGTTATAGACGGTAATGTAGCGACGGCCGGTGGCTGCCTTTCACTGATGTATCTAATTGGTTGGTTAACAGAGCGGCTATTTGACTCAAACAAACGAAAAGCTATACAAAATCAATTGATACCTGCTGGGCAATTAGAGCTGTTTGAAGAGCTTATTGCCACAACTATTCAATCAGCAGAGTTAGCAAGCTCGGATAACAAGGCGTTAAATAATCATTCATAACATGTGGTGTTTTACATTACGTTAGTTTTAGTGTTTAGGGTAAGTCACACACCAGTCTTGTGTGACTTACCCTTGAACATAACGCCACTTGGGGAAATTAACTTACAGGGAGTAAATCAATTGGTAAAAATGTACGGTTCTGAAGAGACAAGAGCGTTTTGCTGTAATTGTAAAGAAGTAACGCTACATCGGTACGAAAGCTTCTCTAAAGCACAGGAAAAGACCGAGAAAAAAGCTAAAGGTTTCTTCTCTGGTCTATTTGCAGCAATAATTGGCTCATTAATGGAAGGCGAAGCGACTGGTGACTACAAATGTACAATATGCGGCACTAATCTTCACACGCCAGATAATTTAGATTAGTAGTCAGTGTCTCTAGTGCCACAGCAAGTGGCACGCAACACAATTTATAGACGGCTCTAGTGGGTTTGAAGCGTATGCACCTTATGCATTGGCATTTAGGGTTTTGAGGTTGTGTTGCGGATCAGGTAGTGCGCTTTTATCTTTAACAAGGGGCTAACGCAGAGCAAAAACAAGGACAAGAAAAGAAGTAGTTTTATTTGAGTATTAATGAATTACAGACACAAAAAAGCCCACCAAAAGGTGGGCTTTTCTAAAATTTGGTGGGTCCGGGCGAACTCGAATCGCCGACCCCTACCATGTCAAGGTAGTACTCTAACCAACTGAGCTACGGACCCAAATTTTTATGTTCCTAACCATTCAATTCAGAATGGTGCGTCCGAGTGGACTCGAACCACCGACCCCCGCCATGTCAAGGCGATACTCTAACCAGCTGAGCTACGGACGCATTTCTCTGGAACGACGAGGATATTAGCTATAAGCGAACGACGGTGCAAGCACAAATTTACCAACTTTGAACCGTTTGGCGAAAATGTAAACTCAACACGCGTTTTCAGATGATTTTATCGACAAGGACTGAGCCTGCAGGGTTTAAAAGTGTGATCTATATAACTTTTATTATCTCACTTAATTGTCGTAAGGCACTTCACTGAGCATCCAAATCTGTAAGGTTTGCGATACCTTAGGGCAAGTGCCGAACAAAATCTGATATTTAGGTTTAAATGGTTCGCCGATATAGGTTGTACGAATCAACTCTCCTGTTTTGACGTCCACTTGAGTGCTCACCCTGCCTTTGAAGTTTTGAAATATGACAAACTGCTCACTGTGGTAAATCATTTGCTCTCGGTAAAACAAGAAATGATCTTGGGGTGTCTCTGTCAATTCACACTCCAGTGGTTTCAAATTAGGTATCGCACTAACATTAGATGCGATGAACAATGCTGACAAAATCCATCCGTATCGCATATGGCTGCCCTATTCTGCACTCTTTTTCAAAGTATAGGTCTTGCCTTGAGGACAGATACAAAAAAGGCTTTGATCATCTCTAATCAAAGCCCCTTATTTCTGCAGGTTAATTGTCGTGTTTAGTCGTCCGCCTCAAACACAACGTTATAATTTTCGGTGTATGTACAATTCGGCTGACGGCTACAAGTAAAGAAACGTCTCCCTTTGAACTCACCTTGGCTTGCGGTTTTAATGATCATCGGACTGCCGCATTTTTTGCAAAAGCGCACTTCTTTATCGGGCTCAATCAAATCAATGTGTGCCGCAAGCAAACGACGTAATCGCCCAACTTGATAACTGTGCTTTATCGAAGCGCCGATTAAAGGCAGGTTGGCCGTCTTACAAACATGAATCAATAACTTTTGTCTTTCTATCTTACCCTTGTTTAGCTCCTGCCCATTATCCAATTCAACGATAACGCGCGGCTCTAGTGTCCTTGGGTCACAAATAACGTAATCAAAATAGCTTCGAGATATACGATTGTTCGCGACAAAAAACTGCTTCTTATTTTTGATTTCTTTTGGCGTAACCAAACTGGACATGTTTACTTTCGCGAATACTACGGCATGCTCCCCGACCGCCGCTCTTAACGCATTATAGAACGCACCCTCTTGACCTCTGAGCAGAGGGCCTTTCGAGCGATAAGGATAATCACGCGTGTCATCGTGCTTAATCACGTACTTTTGAATAACAAAGAAGAATAAAACCAGAAGAACAACAATGATAAAAATGTTGGTCATAAATAAAGTGCATCCAAAACAACTCGTTGCTCAAAGCGTAAATGGAAATGTTATGCAGAGCAACAAAAC
>NZ_WXWS01000095.1:0-3249 GCF_009904715.1 Vibrio sp. V42_P2S4T144
ATGATGGCCTCGCTGTTGTTGTAAACCGTACCAACTCTGTAGAAAACCTTTCTCAGCAACAACTATTTGATATTTACAAAGGTAAAATTAAGAATTGGAAAGAGGTCGGGGGCGCAGATCAGCCTATCGCGGTGGTTACTAGAGAAGCGTCTTCAGGTTCACGTTACAGCTTCGAAAGCTTGCTGGGACTGACCAAAATCGTTAATGATCGCCTTGTCTCGGATATCAGCCCAAACAACTTGGTTGTAAACAGCAACAGCATGGTAAAAACCATTGTTAACCATAACACTCGCGCCATTGGTTTTATCTCTGTAGGGTCAGTAGATCGCTCGATCAAGGCGATTCAGTTAGATGGTATTGACCCAACCTCGACAAACATTAGCAATCATAAGTACAAGTTGGCGCGACCATTCCTAGTGCTATACAAAGTAGATAAGATTAGCGATGCAGGTAAAGGTTTTATCGCTTTCCTTCGTTCAGAGCAGGGACAAAAAGCGATTGCAGGTTACGGTTATACGCCAGTAAAAAACTTTAATCAGTAAAAATGAAAAAGAGAGCACCTTGATGCTCTCTTTTACTATGTCGTGTTCTATCCGGTTTCGGAATTAGAAATGCAGTTGAATTACAGAGACCACAACCGCACCAGGTCGACGAATACCTTCAATTTCCACTTTAATTTCGCGCTCAATCTCCAAACCTTTTTTGATTGGCGTTACTTTTGTTAACGTGCTGACTGCACGAACATTATTGCCTGCTTTGACAGGGTAAGGGAAACGGACTTGGTTTAAACCCAAGTTAACTACCATCTTAGCTGTTGGGAACATTGGCTTGTCTGGATCGACTGAATCCGTCAGTTTAGGCAGCAATGCTAATGTTAAAAAGCCATGAGCGATAGTTGTCTTAAATGGAGATTCAGTTGAAGCACGCTCTGGATCAGTATGAATCCATTGCATGTCTTCCGTTACCGCACCAAATTGGTTAATACGTTCTTGAGACACATGAACCCAATCACCAGTGTGAATAACTTCGCCAATTTTTTCACTTAACTCGTCATAAAGCTTTTGAGCCTCAGGTGCCATTACGATCGGTGCAGGTTGAGGTGCAACTTCTTCGTTGACGGCTGGCTGCTGGTGATCACGAACTTTTGAGAAAAGAAAGCTATTTTGAGCTTTCCCCAAAAAGTCACTCCAATAATCGCGTAACGTTGGAGACATCCAATTCATAAACTCGGATTGATGAGCAGAAATCGCATCAACTTTGTCTTTAAATAGATTTGTGACCTTCATAAACACCCTTAAGAATTCTAAGCACAACTGGCTATACCAGTTAATTTTGAATTAGTTCACAAAGTCTTGCAAATACTTTCGGGCGAACACATGTACCCTAAAAGCATGTTATGTCTTATATATCAGCAAGATAACAATAAAACACCATTTTATTGACGTGCGCCAATATAAAGTAAAAACTCTATAAATTGGTACTTTTTGTCCCTTTTTCACTCCGTTTTCAAACTGTCCAACATCACATCAGTGATCATAAAACAAGCAAACAGTACTTCTATTATAATTCAGCACTTTACAAGTCGGACTATGCTCCTTATTATACCGCCCACAACGGAGAGATGGCTGAGTGGTTGAAAGCACCGGTCTTGAAAACCGGCATACGTTAATAGCGTATCTAGGGTTCAAATCCCTATCTCTCCGCCATTTTTCTTACGCATTAAGCCCTTGATTTTCAAGGGCTTTTTCGTATCTACAGTACTGCAAATCACTTTCATGACAATGAGGTGAGACAATGTACTTACAAAAAGCGCCCAATGGCGTATATCAAACCCGCATTTGCATCCCTAAACCACTACGTGAGTTTGGTTATCCTTTCGATATAAAAGTTAGTCTTTTAACTAAAGAGCGCTCAGAAGCAATAGAGCGCAATTTTAAAATGGCTTCTTGCATTAAGGTTGCTATTAGCCAAATTGATTTAACCAATCCCGTATTATTCCCCAAATTTAAGGTTGTCCTTCACCAACAGATGGAGACGCTGCGTAAATCTTTCTGTTCGCCAACAGCCTATAAACTCCCCCCTGAAACCGTTGCTTATTTTGAAGATGACATTGTTTCAGACATTCCAAGTAGTATCGATCTAACTAACCTCGAAGAGACTGAACCGAGCGTAAAGAGCATCTCTGCCGAAGTAGTACCTTTTACTCAGTTGCTTGAGCGATTTCTAGAAAGTAAGAAGAAGCGTAATGTTCGACAGCTTACGATCCATCAACTTGAGCAACGCATAAGTCACTGCATCAATTTCCTTGAAAACGAAGGCATAAATCGGAATACAGTCAGTAGCTCTGACCTAGATAGTTATATAGATCTGCTCTACTCTGAAGGACGTTCTACCAAAACCAATAAGGACTATTTCTCAGCAAGTAAGCAGTTCTTCAAATGGCTAAAATCAAAGAAATATATTCCTAATAACCCTGCTCAAGACTTAAATCCCCAGTTCAAAAGTAAAAAGCATGTCTCTGAACAACGTGAGCGTTGGACAACTGATGAACTGACATTACTAATTAAAAGTCCAGCGTTTACTCAGCAATCGTTGGATTTTCAGTGGATCACTAAACTACAGCTCTTTCATGGGTTACGCACTGGCGAAGCTTGTCAGCCATATATCCAAGATATTGTTGTAGATGATGAGATCCCATATTTTCGAGTCACCGACCAATCCAAAGATCAGCACTTGAAAAACGAGCATGCAGTTCGAAATGTCCCTCTTCACCCTGCGATTCGTGATGATTTCGTCATATTTTGCGAAAGCCGCCGTCATAAAGGCAATGCCCCTCTATTCAATTACTCACCACTCGGGCCAGATAAGGATTGGACTAAAACGTATCGAACGCAGTTCGGGAAGCTACAAACCAAGTTGGGTATGCTTGCTGGCAAGCGTCCTACCGCTTATGGACTACGCCACACATTCATTGATGTTCTTAAAGAGCAGGATGTTCCAGAACATAGCGTAGCAGAGGTGGTTGGTCATAATAATCCGAACATGACCTTCGGGAGATATGGGAAGAAACATAAATTAGAAAAATTGCTTGAAATAGTTAGCACATTCCAAATTAACCTGGAGGGGTAATCATGCAAGAACTCAGTCAATCGCTACGAAAAGCTATTGTTCTAGCACTAGAAGAAGCTGCTTCATATCGAGACCAACTCGATCTATCCCGCTTTATACAAATGGGTGTAACTGTAGAGC